>SVRE01000037.1 GCA_015065005.1 Oscillospiraceae bacterium | reverse complement strand
AGCTCATTTATAGCCTTGATAAGTCTTTCAAGCTTCTGAGCATCCGTCTTGCCGCCAAGACCCAGATAATCAGCAACCTGAGCATATCTTGCCAGCGTGTGGGGATGGTCATACTGAGAGAATGTACCCATTTTTGCAGGAGCTTCTGCCGCATTAAAACGGATAACCTCTTCAATCATAAGTGCGTTTGCAACACCGTGTGGCAAATGATGGAATGCACCAAGCTTATGTGCCATAGAGTGGCATACACCAAGGAACGCATTAGCAAATGCCATACCTGCCATAGTTGCGGCATTTGCCATTTTTTCTCTTGCCACGGGGTCGTTAGCACCGTTATCATAAGCACGTGGCAGATACTCAAAAATAATCTTGAGTGATTGCAGTGCAAGACCGTCGGTATAATCGGTTGCAAGCATTGCGGCATAAGCCTCCAATGCATGGGTAACAGCGTCAATACCCGAAGCCGCTGTAAGGCCTTTTGGTGCGCTCATATGAAGATCGGCATCAATAATAGCCATATTGGGAAGCAACTCATAATCTGCCAAAGGATACTTAATACCGGTGGTTTCATCGGTAATAACAGCAAAAGGTGTAACCTCACTACCTGTACCGGCAGATGTAGGAATAGCGATAAAGTAAGCCTTTTCACCCATTTTCGGGAATGTGTATACGCGCTTTCTTATATCTACAAAGCGCATTGCCATATCCATAAAGTCAGCATCGGGATGCTCATAAAGAACCCACATAATCTTTGCCGCGTCCATTGCAGATCCGCCGCCGAGAGCAATAATTACATCAGGGTTAAATGCGGACATTTGCATAGCTCCGGCCTTTGCACAAGCAAGGGTTGGGTCAGGCTCTACATTGTGGAATGTAGCATACTGTATGCCCATTTCTGTAAGCTTATCTGTAATTGGCTTTGTATAGCCGTTTTCAAACAAGAAGGTGTCTGTTACAACAAATGCCCTCTTTTTGTTCATTACTGTTTTCAGCTCATCAAGAGCTACGCTTAAGCAGCCCTTCTTAATATATACCTTTTCAGGCACTCTGAACCAAAGCATATTCTCTCTCCTTATTGCTACTGTCTTAATGTTTAAAAGGTGCTTAGCACATACGTTTTCAGAAATGGAGTTACCGCCCCAAGTACCGCATCCAAGTGTTAATGACGGTGCCAAGCGGAAATTATAAACATCACCGACTCCACCGTGGGATGACGGTGTGTTTACGAGAATACGACAGGTTTTCATCATAAGCTTAAATTTATCTAATTTTTCTTTCTCTGTAAGCTCATTAAGATAAATTGAAGATGTGTGTCCCAATCCACCGTCCTCAATCAGCGCATATGCCTTTTCAAGGGCATCATCAAAGGTTTTTGCCTTATACATTGCAAGAACGGGGGAAAGCTTTTCGTGTGCAAATTCCTCTGTCAAATCAACGCTTTCAACTTCACCAATAAGAATTTTTGTTTTGGGGCTTACGTTAACCCCTGCAAGGCTTGCTATTTTATACGCGCTTTGACCCACAATTTTAGCATTTAGGGCACCGTTAATTATAATGGTTTTTCTAACCTTTTCTGTTTCATCGGGTGTTAAGAAATAACAGCCTCTTTTTGAAAATTCAGCCTTTACCTCATCGTAGATAGACTCCGGCACGATAACAGACTGCTCTGATGCGCAAATCATACCATTATCAAAGGTTTTTGAATGAATAATTGAGTTAACCGCAAGGATAATATCAGCGCTTTCATCAATGATAGCAGGGGTGTTACCTGCACCAACGCCCAAAGCGGGCTTTCCGCTTGAATATGCAGCCTTTACCATACCGGGACCGCCTGTTGCCAAAATAATATCAGCTGTGGACATTAAAAGATTTGTAAGCTCAAGGGATGGCACATCTATCCAAGCAATAATATCTTCGGGTGCGCCTGCCTTAACTGCAGCTTCAAGAACAATCTTAGCCGCCGCAATTGTAGAGTTTTTAGCTCTTGGATGGGGGCTGATTATAATACCGTTTCTTGTTTTCAAAGCAAGTAATGATTTGAAAATAGCGGTTGAGGTTGGGTTAGTTGTTGGAATAACCGCACCGACAACGCCAACAGGACATGCTATTTTCTGCATACCGCCAGCCACGTCCTCTTCAATTACGCCGCAGGTCTTTTCATCTCTGTGCTTATTATATACAAATTCAGAAGCTAAATGGTTTTTAATAACCTTATCTTCAACAATTCCCATGCCTGTTTCCTCAACTGCTAATTTAGCAAGGGGAATTCTTGCACAGTTTGCCGCCATTGCAGCCTCTTTGAAAATTCTATCAACCTGCTCCTGTGTATATGTGGAAAACTTCTCTTGCGCTGCCTTGACTCTTTCCAAGGCTTCTTTAAAGCTTTCTACACTGTTTACAACTGCATATTCCTTCATTTCTTCTCCTTTTGTCGCCATAAAACGACAGTTAAAATCTTGAGTGTATTGTATCACAAATTGTAGTATTTGTGAAATGCTTATAAAATATATGGCTATATCAAAAAAAGCATAGCTGATTTTAACTGTTTTTCAGTTATTATTAGCATATGCTTTTTAGGTTAATTTAGCAAAGGCTACACAATTCGCCTTCTTGCTACATCCCTTCCTTTGCCTTGTGAACATTTTCAATAAACATTTTATCAAGGTTGGAAAGCTTATATTCCTTGCGATATATAAGCACATCCTTATATTTTTTCTTTGAAAAGCTACATTCCTTTTCAATCAGATTGTGCTGGTTAAGCATTTCGTCAGGGATTGGTGAAATCCACATAAATGTGTTTGGCACGCTTTCAAGAAGCATATACTGACTTGCGCGCTCAAACACGTATATTCTCTTATCTACAAACTCAGACATTTCTGCTTTTTTTACATCAATGACAGGCAAGGACGGTACATACGGGTCAGCATGGGCAATTTCTATATAGTCACTTAAATCTTCAGGCTTTATATCGTTTTTTTGCGCCAGGGGATTATTTGCTGACATTGCAAGTACATAAGAAAACTCCGTTATAGTTTCAGCAACTAAATTCTTTTCTAAAAACAATGACTCAAAATACTTTTCGAAGGTGGTTAAATACCTTATAATTCCTAAGTTGTAGTCACCCTTCACTACGTTGTTTATGGTACGCATTGAGTTTGTTTCTTTGTAAAAGATTTCAGCAGGATTTTGGGTATCTATATTTTTAGATAGCTCCTTGAACGCATATGCAATATAACCCGCGCGTGGCACACAGGCGGAAAAATGAGATTTTTTCTTTTTTCCTACCTTATATATATCCTCAACCTCGTCAATTTGCAACAAAATTCGCTTTGCGTATTGCAAAAATTCCTCCCCGTCAGGTGTTGGAGAAATACCCTTTGAATTCCTCTCAAAAATAGTTATTCCAAGGTCCTCCTCAAGCTCCTTTATGGCACGGCTAAGATTTGGCTGCCCCATAAACAGCTCACGTGCTGCTTTACTTATTGATTTGTGCTTAGCTACCTCTAAGGCATACTTTAAATACTGTATGTTCATAGCCTACTCCTTTAGGCAAAATATTAAGACTTTATCTGCATTGAAGGAACAACACCTATTGTACTTGTATTGGGACTTGCAAAGAAATCAGACACTGACCCATCTCCCAACACACCGCGGACTGCGCCCACTGTTGAAGACGATGTACGCAACCACCAATAGCCGTCCTTTCCGTTAGTAGTAAGCGCGCCGTTTGCTAACGCATAGTCTGTAAGCTTTTTTTGGCGCGACATATTACTGTTCATACCGTAAATACTATCCATTACCTCGTCAACGGTTAAAAGAAATATCTTATTTTTAAATTCATACGTATGTCTATCAAATTTACCCTGCCAACCGTTTGCAGTTATGATACGCTCCTTCTCTCTATTTGTGAAGGACACATCAAGTAGCTCGTTATTTAGCCAGTTTTTAATATCAGACTGAGCATAGTTGTCATTAAAATCAGAGTTAAATATACGGCACTCAATTATTTTTTGTGAAACTACAGTGAATCTATCCGTAGAGGAATAGACCATTACCCACTTTATAGGCTCAACCTTAAAATAGCAAATTTCACCGGGATTTATATTCTGACCGTTAGAAAATTTGGCATCGCCGTACGTTGGTCTAATAGTTACTCGTTTTGCGTAATAGTGTCCGTCATTGCCTAAATAGTAGCCTCTCTCATCTGCTTCTTTAACAATTTTAACATCATTTGATTTAATAGTTTGAGGATACTCTCCAAAAAATACTGTATTTCCGTCTATCTGTACATTTTCTTGCTTTGCAACGGCTTTTTCAGCAGCCACTTTTTCAGCTGCTGCCTTTTCCTTAGCCACTTTTTCAGCTACTGCCTTTTCCTCTGCTATTTTAGCGCCCAAGGTTCCCTTGATTACATCTGCACCGGTATCAATGCCTTGCGGAATGGTAATATCAAGCTTTTCGCAATTTAAAAACACCTCATCACCAATCAATGCAACGGTTGACGGAATATTTATTCTTTTTAAATGCTTACAGCCTGCAAATGCTCTGTTACCAATGAACCTTAAGCCCTCCGGTAAAATAACGTCCATTATGTTTGTTCCCTCAAAGGCGCTTGCTTCTATCACAACCGTTAACTCAGGAACCTCAACAGAAAAGGCATAGGCATCCTTTAGCTTTTTTATAATGTAGGTACCGTCTGCGCGCTTTTCATATTCAAAAGAAGAATATTTAGCATTAGTTACCTCACTTGCAAAGAGCGAGTTTATTTCATCAAGACTCAAAGAGCCTGTATTTTCGCTACCAACAACAAATTCCGAGGAATCGAGCCTTGCACCACATTCAGAGCAAAATTTACCTCCGGATAGCTTAGCGCCACATTCTAAACAAAACTTCGCCATTTTTCGCCTCCTTAATTTTAGGCGTTTGCCTATTTGCTTGTTTTAAACTTTATTTTAAGAAGCCGTTTACGATTTGCTCCTCTGCCTCTTCCTCAGTAAGACCCAAGGTCATTAGCTTCATTAGCTGCTCACCGGCTATTTTTCCAATTGCTGCTTCGTGAATTAAGCTTGCATCAATATGATTTGCAGCTATTTCGGGTATTGCAACCACTCTTGCTTTATCCATTAAAATCGCATCACACTCGGTGTGACCTGCGCACTTGTTATTTCCTCTTATATTTGAATAAAACTCCTGGTAGGATTCATCCTTAGCAACAGAACGTGAAATTACATTTGCGGAGCTGTTTTCGCCATTCAAATCAACGGTAAAATCTGTCTTTGCAAATTGCTTACCGTGAGTCATTAGGCTTTCCTTAATTACAAGCTTAGCATCATTGCCAAGAGTTGCCGTTGTTTTTCTCACTGTTGACTCAATACCCTTGATTTGAGTTGTTTCCATCTCCATATAACCGCCATCTTCTATGTTAATGACAGTTTCGGGATTCATTATTCTTGCGCCTGTACCTTCTCCGTCACCATAATGGCGCTCAACATATTTGATTTTTGCATTTTTGCCAACGTAGAAGGTGTGAATACCGTCATGTGCGGAGTCCTGATCCCCACAGTTGTGTATGCCGCAGCCTGCAACAATTGTTACATCTGCCCCTTCACCTATATAAAAATCGTTGTACACCATTTCCTTAAGTCCGCTTTCGCTGATAACCACAGGAATGTGAACGCTTTCCTTTTTGGTATTTGGTTTAATTATTATATCAATTCCCGGTTTGTCCTCTTTTGTTACAATATCTATATTTGCAGTTGTGTTTCTGCCACCTAAGCCGCCATTGGCTCTAATATTGTAGGCACCCTCAGGGATTTCATGTAAATCCGCTACCTTTTCAAGTAAGCCCTTTTGTATTGCGTCCATTTTGTTCTCCTATTTGCAAATATTAAAGCTTCACACAGCCAAATTTGGAATAATCTCCGCGAAGAAGAGTTGGTAAAATATCTTCCTTTTTACCATAGTTTGTTACCTCACCGCCCGAAACAACCACTATTTTATCTGCTATATCCAAAATTCTTTCCTGGTGGGATATAATAATGATATTTCCGTTTATCTTCTCGTGCATTTTCTCAAACACCCTAATTAGGTTATTAAATGACCATAGGTCAATACCTGCCTCGGGCTCATCAAACACAGAAAGCTTAGTGCCGCGTGCCATAATCATTGCAATTTCTATCCTTTTAAGCTCTCCGCCTGATAAGGAAGCATTTATTTCCCTGTCAATATAATCCCTTGCACAAAGACCCACCTCGGAAAGATACGTACAAGCCTCTGTCACGCTGATTTTTTTGCCTGCGGCAAGAGTAATCAAGTCTCTTACCGTTAAGCCCTTAAAGCGGACAGGCTGTTGAAAGGCAAAGCTGATACCCATTTTTGCCCTTTCTGTAATTGACTTATTTGTAATATCCTCGCCGTCAAGAAAAATCTGACCTTCTGTAACAGGATATATACCTGCTATTATTTTTGCAAGAGTTGACTTTCCACCACCGTTTGGACCTGTGATTGCAACAAATCTATCTTCTATTTTAAGGTTTACATTTTTTAAAATTTCTTTTTCAGCACCATCCTCCGTGGTAACCTTAAAGGAAACATTTCTTAACTCTAACATAATTACCTCATATAACAGTATTTCTTATGGTATTCTATCATATTTTTACCATATTGTGAAGATGTTTTTATAAAATTATGTTTTTTCAGCAAAAAAGATAAAAGGCACTTGATTTTTCAAGCGCCTTTTATCTAAGTTAAATTAAATTATTTCGCTAAAACATTTACACGCTTCTTGTCCTTAGCCATGTAGTCAAACTTAACTACACCGTCAGCTAATGCGAAGAGTGTATCGTCCTTACCGATACCAACATTGGTACCCGGATGAATCTTTGTTCCTCTTTGTCTTACAATGATGTTACCGGCGATTACGTTTGAACCGTCTGCCTTCTTAACACCAAGACGCTTAGACTCACTGTCTCTGCCGTTCTTTGTAGAACCAACACCCTTTTTGTGAGCGAAGAACTGTAAACCAAGTCTTAACATTATATGTTCCTCCGTTAAATTTTTACGTTTATTTGTTACCCTCATATTCTTTTTCTATTACGTCTACCTCTAAGTAATCGTAATATTCCTCTACCAAGTCATTAAGCTGGTAGTAGTAGCCCATGATAAGACCGGAAATTGCAAAATTCTTTTTCTCATCATTCTCGTAGTTAGGTAACGCACCACGAGCGGCAACGCGTACATTTGTTGTTTCTTCGTCTATATCGTAGTCAACCTCGGATGCATATGCAACCTCGATAGAGTTGATAACAAGCATTGTCATAGCCGAAATTGCTGAGCATAAAATATCATTACCGCTACTTGCAAAGCCACTGTGACCCTGTTCCTCAAAGCCCCAAAAAACTCCGTTAGACTTGAAAAATACGACTTTTGTCATAATTTTCTCCGAAATTAGCCAACGATCTTTTCGATCTGTACCTTTGTATAAGGCTGTCTATGACCGATCTTCTTCTTCTCGTTCTTCTTAGCCTTGTACTTCATAACGTAAATTTTCTTTGCCTTACCGTTACGAACAACCTTTGCTGTTACGGAAGCACCGGAAACATATGGAGCACCTGCTGTGAAGCCAGCATCATTTGATACAGCAAGAACCTGATCAAAAACTACTTCAGCACCCTCTTCAGCTCCAAGCTTTTCAACGAAGATAACGTCTCCTTCGTTTACTTTGTACTGCTTTCCGCCTGTTTGAATAATTGCAAACATGAAAAGCACCTCTCTTTCACCAAAACTCGCTAAGCCGGGTAAGGTAAACCTGTTTTCAACCACGGCATTATGCGGCGATACAGATTATATCATAAGTATTCCTGCTTGTCAATACCTTTTTAAGAAATTTTTCTTATTATATGTGCGCAAAAAATATTGACATTGCTTTTTCTATGTGCTATTATATTTCCATACAAATTTTGGAGGCGATTTATTTGAACAAACACATCAAACGGCTTACAACATGCGCTATTTTTTCTGCTATAATTTGTGTGGTTACCACTTTTGTTGCAGTTCCAGCGCCTGCTATTGGAAATATCAATTTAGGTGACATATTTATTCTTTGCTCCGCTTGGCTGTTAGGACCATACGGTGCTGTTGCTTCAGGCATTGGCGCCTGTCTTGCCGATTTGTTTTCTGGCTTTGCAATTTATGCCCCTGCTACCCTTATAATTAAGGCACTTATGGCTATTGCCTGTTATTATACTTACGTTGCGCTTTCAAGGGTGATTAAGCATAGCCCCATTTCACGTTCTATAAGCGCAGCTATTGCTGAGGCAATAATGGTGCTTGGATATTTTCTATATGAGTGCTTTGTTTATGGCGGTGGCGCAGCTGTGGCAAGTGTGCCGTTTAACCTTATCCAAGGCTCTGTATGTGCAACGCTTGGCACAATTGTGTGCTATTTAATGATGAAAAACAACACTATTAAAAAATTCAGCTTGGAGTTTGTTACAATTAAATAATTTTCCCTCTCTCAGAGGAAGCTTAAAGCCCCGCCCTGCAAAATGCAAGGCGGGGCAACTTTTTAAGTGCGGCTCCAATCATATGGGCCGTGATCAGCGATTTCTTTAACATTTTTTGATGAATCATAACCGCTAAAATACAAGCTATAATATGACCCATAACCACACCATTTCCATCCGTTTGCTTCTCCAAAGAACAAGCCATTTAGGCTTGTACAGTTAACTAATGCATAAGCTCCTATAAAGGTTACGGCTGATGGAATCGATATGCTTTCCAATGAAGTGCAACCATAAAAAGCATATGAAGCAATTGTAGTTACTGATGACGGAATTGATATACTTTTTAATGAGGTGCAACCATAAAAAGCATATGAAGCAATTGTAGTTACTGATGACGGAATTGATATACTTTTTAATGAAGTGCAGTTATGAAATGTTTGGTCGCATATAGACGTAACACCCTCGGGAATATTTATGCTTTCCAATGAAGTGCAACCATAAAAGGCATATCTACCAATTTCTTTTACACTTTCGGGAAGCTCTATGCTTGTGAGTGCTTGACAACCATTAAAGGCGTTTTCACCTATTTTCTCTATACTTTGCGGAATTTCTATCTCTTTAAGTGATTGACAGTCTCTAAATAGAATATCTGCCAAAGCTGTAATGCCATTTGGAAGCTCTACGCTTGTAAGAGCTTTACATTGGTAAAATGCTGCACGATCAATTTTTTGCACACTTGATGGGATTGATATGCTTGTGAGTGATTGGCAACCAGCAAATGCGGATTGACCTATTTCCGTTACGCTTTGCGGAATTACAATGGTTTTAAGGGCTGTACACTTTTCAAATGCTTTATCGCCTATTGAGGTGACTACATCGGGCAGCTCTATGCTTTCTATGCTTTTATCCTTTAAGGAAATTAGCTTATAGTAACCGTCAGTATTGGCAACGGCTTCAAAAAGATTCATAGTATTTTTCTTTTCTATTGGCTCCTTTACCCTATGTATTTGTGCATTCGGTGCATTGCCGAGCCATTCCTTGTCCCAATTTTCCGGATAGGTGTCTATATCACAATAGATATGAACCTCATTACAGTTGTCAAATGCGTAATTACCCATTTTATCAACCGTTTCGGGGATTACTGCATTTTTCATAGCTGTACAGTTTTCAAAGGCTTTATTACCTATTGCGGTTACCCCTACAGGGAGGGTAATTTGATTCAAGGCTACACAACCACTAAAGGCTTGGTTTCCGATTTCCTTAAGGCAGACAGGAACCTTTACGCCTTCAAGGCTTGTACAGCCGTAAAAGGCTTGTGCTTCAATTTTTTCCACCGCCTTTGGTAATTCCACCTGAGTAAGGGCGGTACAACCGTAAAATGCGCCGCTACCGATTGCTTCAACGCTTTGCGCCAGCTCCACAGAGGTAAGGGCGGTACAATCCTTAAATACATTACAGCCGATTACCTTAATACCGTCAGGTACAACTACGCTTTGTAAATTGGAGCAGCCGACAAACAAATCATCGGGGAGGGTATCCACACCGTATGGGATTTTAGTGCTTGTAATCTCCTTATCCAAAACTCCTAAAAGCTTATATTTGCCCTCTCCCAGCTTTATATGTGCGTAGCTGTTTAACCGCTCCTTATTTGCTTGCTCAATTTCCTTAGCTTTATTTGCTTCATCAATAGCCCTTTGCTTTTCCTTTTCTGCCTCCTGTGCTTGCTTTTCCTTTTCCTTTTGCTGTAAAGCCTTGGCTTCCCTTTGCTTTGCATCAGCTAAGGTATTCAAAAATGCATTTTCACCTATATCTATATCCTCGGGCACAGTTATATTAAGCTTTTCACAGCCGGAAAATGCTTCCTCTCCTATTAAGAGAATAGATGAGGGCAAATTAATATCCTTCAAGCGCTTGCAATCCGCAAAGGCTCTGTCATCTATAACCATAAAGCCGTCAGACAATGTAACCTTGATTACGTTAGCTCCCATAAACGCCTCCTTACCGATGGCGGTTACATTGGAGGGTACAACTATAAAGTATGCACTCGTGTCCTTTAGCTTTGTTATTGTATATGTACCGTCTTGGTTTTCAATATACTCAAAGGGGCGCATCATCCTTTCGATCTCTGCTTCCTTTGCAAAGTCGGCTAAGCTATTCATATCCATATCGTTCATTTTATTTTTCTCCTATCTTTCGTAATTAGTGTACATTTCTGCATCTTGGCTCATCTCTGTCAATGCTTCTATAATTGAATACATTTGACAAAGATAAGTATTCATAGCTCTTATATGCTCATTAAGCTCAGCCTTAACCTCTTTGGAAAAATCGTCATCAAAGTGAAGGCTTATAAATTCGTTTCTAAGCTCCTCTAAGCTATTACATATATCTGTCGTTTGACTTTTAAGCTTATTTATATGCTGGAAGAAATAAAAGGTTTCGTTGTGGTTTTTTATTGACATATGCTACACCCCTTAATCTATAGGACTTATTTTAATATAGAAAATACTATCGCCTGTGCTTCTTTCCTCAGCATAATTTTCCATACAAATTCCAGCGTTTTTGATATCCCTCAAGGGCTCCTCACAGCACCCCTTGAAGCGGTCAATATCAAAAAGCACCTCACGGTTAAAATCACTTACAAGAGATACGTATTTATAGTACTCAAAATATGCCCTTTCTATTTTGGGGAATACATCCTGCAATACGTTTAAGCGAGCCTTTAGCTGCTCAAGCTGATGCTGATATTCACCCATTTCCTCGGAAATATAGCTAATTGAGGATTTTGCCTTGCTTCTTGCTTCCTTGTCTTCGGACTTAAGCTTTTTGCTTTCCTCGTTTATCCTTGAATTAAAGTGGTCAATTTGGTCCTTTTTTAGCTTAATTTCTCCTTGACAATAAGCTATTTCGCCCTTTATTTTATTTAATGTCCATTCAAGCTCGCTCATAAAAGAATTTACAACGTTGCTATACCGATTTGTTTCACTGTAAAAATCATAATATCCGCTCAAGTGCTTTTCATCCTTTATGGCGCGCTCCAAAAGCTCCTTTTGAAAGCTGTCGTATCTTATCTTGCTCATTTTTCGCCCTCCAACACCTCTTTGGCTTCTTTGTAGGCTAAAAATATATCGCTTAAATCAAACTCAACAATACTCTTCAAATGGTCATCCAATAGGGAATCGTGTAACTCGGCTTCAATGGCATCAACTACATTACTTTTCAGCTTTTTTCCTACCCCGTCATCCCACTTATATTTTTTCATTTCAGCCGCTGCCTTGGGAACAATGGACTCATAGCTGTCTTGAAGGGCAAGCAGGGCATTATTCATATCATTTTCTATCGTTGAATGCATTTATCAATCCTCTGAGCTTTGCAGTATTATTCTCTTTCTGTTTACTTCCTGCCATAGGTCTGTCAGAGCATCAAGCTCGCGATCAACCTGCTTTATAAAATCGTTTATTTCCGAGCTGAAATTTTGATACTGCTTATCGTTCCAAAAATCATTTGCCGCGCTTTGTGCAGCAGATATGCTGCTTATGCTTTCATCTACCTTATCAATATATTGTGCAAGTGCTTTTTCAAATTGATAAACAGCCTCTGAATCTGTATTAATCGAACCCTTCGCCATAGCTCCTCCTGTATTAATTTTAACCTCAAGCTGACAAATTGTCATTGGTACATTCCACTCTGAATTATTATAATCCGCTAAAATTTCATTCTGCCTTTTGGTGTGGGCATATATTGCTTCAAATTCTGTATATGCCTTTTTAAATACTCTTCCTATATCCAAAAGTGAATCTGCCACGTTATCGCACACCTCATCACTCCACTGCGACTTTAAGGTATTAAATTCAGCAGAAATTTTATCCTGGTCCTGACAAAAGCTCTCAAATTGCTTGTTCAAGGTGATGAAATATTCCTGTACCTCATATATGTTACGGTTAAATATCATCTTTTTCTCTCCATTCGTACGGTATGAATTTGGATATTAGATTCTGGGCTAAAACAGCGTATACAAAATCCTCCTCCTCCAAATCCTTCTGCTTTTCCTTTTCGTAGCCTGTTTCTGCTGTTCTGTCGATTAATTTAATATAGCTATTAACCTTGTTTGCTTCCTCGGCTATGCTATTATTCCTTTTAAACTCAGACACGCTCTTTTGCGGGATATCCGGCACTATTATTGATGTTTGGGTAATTTTTAAGCTATGGCTGCTATTGGTAAGCTGACACACTTTGTTTATTATTGAATCAATCTTGTTACTGTCACCGAAATGCAGCGTTACGTATATTCCAAGATTTCTTCCGTAGCATACAAGATTGGTCAAGATGGAAACCATATTAAAATCGCCCATGGATGCCTGTAGCGCTCTTCTTGACGCGCGTGCAGGTCCCTCGCTAAAATCACGGTCACTTTGTGCGTTCATTGCCTGTGCCTCATATGCCTTTATGTAGGTATCTAACTCGTCAGTATAATGCAGTATAAGGGCAATTTGACTGTCGATTTTGGCGTTATAGCTTTGTTGGCGCGATTTGTATATGTCATTAAGCTCAATAAGCAAGGATTTCGCCTTTGCCAAATTATTAGAAAATCGCAAATTATCTATTTTCTTGGCACATTTCTCTACGATATTATTCTCCTCGTAATTACCGTTTGAAAGGTCAAAATAATATACGTTTTTCTCTCCCCTTGACATTTTGGTAAATTGACGTGTTATAGAATACTCAATGCTTGATGAACGCTCACCAGAGCCCATTATAAGAACCAATGGATTATTTCTGCACACTGTGTAGCTTACAATATCGCCCTTTCTTGTTTGACCCAAGGGAATTTCGTTAACCTCTATGTCCTTACAAAAATCCTCATTTTTTGTGTCCATATAAATTCTTTCGGGTCTACCGATGATTATTGGGGATTTTGTAGGTATTTCGCTATACTTCGCATTTATTTTCTCAATGCGGCTAACAATGTCGCTCTCATAAGCGGCGCGCATTTGCTTTAATGCTTCGTTCCCGCTTGCAAAAATGCAGTTACCCGTAAGCTCACCCAAAAACATTCCGCCACAGCTTTCCTCACCAAGAGAGCCTGTTTTGGGTCCAAATGACCTATCATCATCCTTACCGCGAGTATTAATAAGTGCGCCATATTTGGGGCTTTCAAACTCAAAGCGATTGTTTATTTGTGAAACAACCTCATTAAAGCTTGAGTCCACAAGCAGTGAGCACATTACAAGACTGATACCGTAGGAACGGCCCTGCTGTGCAATTTTTGCAAGCATAGGAACACATTTTATGCTCATTTGCGTATATTCGTCAATTACCACGATAACTCTGGGTAATGGCTCATAACCGTATTTGCCCGCATTTTTGTTGTATTTCTTTAAGTCGCTGATTTCTATGTTATGCCTTTGAGCTATCTCCTTAAAAAGATTATCTCTTTTGGTTTTTTCCTCCATAAGATAGCCCATTATTTCCTCGGTTTCGCTCTTTTTGTTCTTCAGGGACATCATACGTACGTGCTTTAAGGCTTCAAATTTTTCAAATCCCTTACCGTCCTTAAAGTCAAGCACCCAAAACTCCACCTCTTTTGGTGAATACTTATACGCACCGGATAAAACAATATCCTGTAGAAGGGAGCTTTTACCAGAGCCGGTCATACCGGAAATTACTGCATGGGCATTTGAATCATCCATGCTAAGGCTAATACTGACAATACTGCTACCCTGCTTGCCAATTGGAATTGATAACCTATAAATTGTGTCTGTATCCTTTTTTTCCTCGAGGACACCGGAAAGAGCAATTGCACTTTTTTCATTCTCATACGCCCTTTCATATTTTCCGATTACATATCCAAGGTCAAAGCTGCCATCAAAGCCTGTTGCAAAAGAAGCCCTTCCATTTTCTTCAAGACAAACTTTGCCACCTGCTTTTTTCAAAATGCATATCTTGCTAGCTTTATCCTCCAAGTCAAGAGGTATTTCATCTGAATAGCTTCTTTCGCTCGTAATCTGCCCCTTGCCCTCTACAACAAGCAAATAAATACCGACCTTTTTAAGCTCAGCTGCTATTGTGTAAATCTCCTTAATGCTTTTTCTGTATTTTGCTTCGGAATAATCATTGATCAAAACCAGCATAAGTGGCTGGATATTATCCTCATTCTTAATGTTGTATTCAAAAATGTCATTAACATTGGAACGTGAAAACAATGTTAAACGGGTTGCCCTGTTGTGTGAAAGTGTGGAAAACAAGCTTTTAATATCATTTTCCTCCTCGAATATCGCAACCTCGCGTTTTCCGCCATAAATCAGCTTTGAAAGCTTCTTTCCTGTTATTATGCCTGAAAAACTGATCAGATGTTCATTTTTAGATGTGTCACAAAATGCCAATTTCTTTGCTTTTACAGGATATGAATGAAGAAAGCTTACCATTATACTTTGGATATAAGAGCTGATTTCTTCTCCACTCAAGCCCTGTGGCTTAATATACAATATTCCCTCTTCCTTAGGGCTCCAATATTTAACGGATGAAATTATGCGCTCACCATTAAACAGCTCCTTATTTGCTTCCAAGGTATTGTAGCATAAGGGAAGCTTAATTTCACTTGTATAACTCTTTTCAATCTCGATTTCATTATTGACAAAAATACGCTTTTGGGTTTGCTTATTGCTTTCAATTATTTCATTAATTCTTGAATCTACGCTTCCGTATTTATTCTCAAAGGCTTGTATTTTTTTGTCAATTGCGGAATACTCCGCATCTCTTTTTTCAGACTCCTTCAATGAAGCTTGTTTGGAAAGCTCGTCCGCTTTTGCACCAATGGAAGTTATTGTGTTATAGCCTAAGCAAATTGAATATAACAGCTGTTGAATTTTTGTGGGAGCATTTTGATTCTGCTTTATCATCGTGATTAGACTGACAAGGGAATTCTTAACCGTAGCCTGCGCGCCCGAAAAAACAGAAAAGCAATTCTCGTGATTATATCTGTCAATGTGTGGCGGATTATTGTAAATACACAAATACCCGTCACTATTAACCGACACACTTTTATACACTGAGCATACGCTTTTAATTGTAGGTGAAATTTGACCTGTAAAGGCAAGTGCATCAGCCTGTAAGTGCTTATATTCATCCCTTGTGCACGATGCGGTGGCAACGGCATTATCGCTTTTTAGCTCTTGTACAAGCTTTTTATTGTTTATATATTCCTCAAGTTCTTTTAAAAACAATTCAACATTTTCCATCTTTGTGCTTCGCTTTCCTTGGCTTATGTATATTTAATCTATTATATTATACTACCTTAATTTTATTTTGTCAATTATTATGTTAAAGGGGGAGTTGCACTCATTTCACTATCACCTAAAAAAAGGGGGCGCCGCTAATGCGACAGCCCCATTTGGTTATTTAAGATTTATATCAAAGCCAAAGACAATTTTCTTTTCATCTAATCTGTACTCAGGCTCAAGGTCAGGTCCGCAGGAGGATGAACCAACACCGGACACCTTGTAATCAATTCTTACATGGGTAGCGGTGATTTCGCCAAGCTCATCTGTATGCTCTGCCTTTTGAAGCTGCTCAATAGAATAATTGGAAACATTAAACTCAAATCCATTTCCTGTAAATTCAATCTTGTCCTCAATGTTAAGCATCTTGGTCTTCATATGATTTCCGTGCTCCTGTGGACGTACGTAATTAACATATTCCATATCAGAAGAGCTTGAGAACATACCCTGTCTTGCGTGGTGGCACATATCACAGTAGTTTTCATCAGGACCCATACCGTAGTATGTAAACAGCTTGTTTTCCTTCTTTAGTGCAAACTCAAAGCCCAAGCGTGGCAGCCATACGGCGTTCTTTCTTACTTCTCCTGTCAAGGCGTAGGAAATTGTTCCGTTTGCATAAACTGTAGTTTTAAGCTTAAATCTGAAGTATGGCATAATAGATATACCGCCAATGCTACCCTCAGCATTTATGGTGTTTTTATTTACGCTGACATTATAAATCTTGGTTGAAGTGTAGTCAATATTTTCGCCCTTCCAGGTTGTTTGCTTTGACCAAAATTCTGCCATTCTCTTGTCATTATCTGTCAAAGCGCGGAAAGAGGAAAGCTTAATTCCTTCCGCAAGCAACTCCTCGCCGTTAACAATAAGGCTGTCAAAGTTACCGATTTGCTTGTTGTAGCGGTATAAAAAGCCCTCGCCCGAGGCGTAAACATAATTAGTATCATTTACAATGCTTGCAGGAGTTAAATCCTTCTTTTCGCTGACAATCTTACAGTTAAGCTCTTGTGAGAGCAAGCCCAAGGATTTGCCCTGTGGATCGAAAAGCTCAACGTCAATGCTTGCACCGAGCCTACACTGTCTTGGAATATTGTCAATCTTGACAGAAGCGGATTTCTTAGGCGCTAATTTCACCTTAAATTCCTTTTCCTCAACTGTTTCCTCATCAACCCTTACAGAGTACTTAAAGGTATGGTTTTCAAGGTTGGTAAAATCGTAGTGGTTAGTAACCTTAATTCTGCCTGCCTTATATTCAAAGCGGAAGGGAGCGTATGCAGCCTTTGTTTCATAGGAGCCGGCCTTGAAGCTTCTGTCCGCAAACACAAGACCGTCACAGCAGAAATTACCGTCATGAGTAAGCTCGCCCGGGAAGTCTCCGCCGTACTTCTGCACGCCATCAACCAATACAACATGATCTGCCCATTCCCAAATGCATCCGCCAACGTAGTTATCGTACTTGTACATTAAATCAACATACTGCCATACATCTCCGGGGCCGTTGCCCATTGCGTGTGAAAACTCACAGAAGTAAACAGGCTTCTTACGGTCATTAACAGTTAACTCCTTGATTGTGCGCTCGATGCTTGGGTACATGCAAGAATAAAGATCTGTCTTGTCAATGCCCTCCTGACGCCAACAAGCACTCTCAAAGTGGACAAGTCTTTCCCCGTCATGCTCACGGATATAGTTAATCATTGGGTCATTGCAAAGGGGATGATATCCAGCCTCATTGCCCAAGGACCAAATAATGATTGATGCGTGGTTCTTGTCTCTTTCGTAAGTACGTGCCATTCTTTCCTCGTGCTCCTTAATCCAGTCAGGATGAGAGCAAGGCCATTCGTTTTCAGTTACATCATAATTGTAATCAGCGTTAGGATAACGGCGAATAAATCCGTGCGCCTCATTATCACACTCGAGGACAACATAGAAGCCCATCTCATCACACATATCAACAAACTTTGGATGTGGTGGATAGTGAGATGTTCTTACACAGTTAATGTTAAGCTCCTGCATAAGCTCAAGATCACGGCGCATATCCTCATCTGACATACAGTAGCCCTTACCTATCATTGTATCGTGGTGATTGATACCCTTAAGCTTTACAGGCTTATCGTTTATAAGCAACTCATACTTATCAGAAACCTTGATTGTACGGATACCGATTTTTTGCTTAATAACCTCATCGCCACGGGTCAAAATAACTGTGTAAAGGTATGGGTCCTCAGCAGTCCACAAATGTGGTTTTTTAACGTAAAACGTACACTGGGTGCCATTTTTTTCACCAATAAGCTCGCCGTTATCATATAGCTTAACATTGGCTTTTCTGTCAGCCTTTACTACAATTTTCTTATTATCAAAAGTTCTTATGTCAACATCCTTTATGTGATTTTTCTCACGGGAGAGAACATAAATATCACGGAAGATACCATTATAACGGAACATATCCTGGTCTTCAATATATGTACTGCAACACCACTTATAAACATAAACACGGATAGTATTTTTACCCTTGCTTACAAATTTAGTTACCTTAAATTCTGCCTGCAAATGGCTACCCTGTGTAAAGCCAACATATTTTCCGTTTATGTAAAGAACAGCACAAGAAGCAACGCCTTCAAAAACTACATACTGCTCCTTTTCGGTATCGTTTACCAAAAACTCCCTTTCATATACGCCCATTGGGTTTACGTTAGGCACATATGGCATATCGCACGGGAACGGGAAGTTGATATTTGTATAGTTTGGATGTTCATAGCCCTTTAGCTGCCAGCAGGATGGAACATCTATTTCATCCCACTTTTCAGGCTCGGTTGCCAAATCGCTGTTTTCAAAAAAAGCAAATTTCCATTTTCCGTTTAGTGACTGATATTCAGCACTTCCGCTTGGAATATAATATGCTCTTTGCTTTTCTCTGTTTTCGGATGTCTTTAAGGGATTTTCATAAAATCGCATATTTTTCACCTCGTGAGTAATTATTTTACTGATATAATTTTACCATATTCCTAATTTTAAGTCAACAAATATATTTACTTTTCGCAACAATTATGTTAAAATGTTTTTGTAAAAAACGTATCGGGAGCTTTTATGAAAAAAACAGTTTTTATCACAGGCGGTAGCCGTGGGATTGGGGAATGCGCTGTCAGAGAATTTGCGCGCCTTGGCTACAATGTGGCATTTACCTATTTTAAATCCGAGGACAAAGCAAAGGAAATTGAAAAAAGTACGGGGACGTGTGCGATTTTTGCCGATGTTTCCAAAAGTGAGGATGTTAATAATGCCATAAAAATCGCCACAGAAAAGTACGGTAAAATTGATATTTTGATTAATAATGCAGGCATTGATGAGTTTGCATTATTTACTGATATTACAGATGAAATGTGGCATAATATGATTGACACAAATCTTTCAAGTGCTTTTTATGCTTCAAGAGCTGTGCTTCCACAAATGATTTCACGAAAAGATGGTGTTATCATTAACATTTCCTCTATGTGGGGACAGGTTGGCGCTTCCTGCGAGGTGCACTACTCCGTTTCAAAGGCAGGAATGATTGGTCTTACAAAAGCCCTTGCTAAAGAGGTTGGTCCTTCGGATATAAGAGTTAACTGTGTTTGCCCCGGTGTGATTGATACCGATATGAACAAGCACCTTACAAAAGAGGACTTGGAACAGCTAAAATGCGACACTCCCCTCAGCAAAATTGGAAAAGCCCAGGATGTTGTTAACACCTTGATTTTCTTAAGCGAGGACAAATCTTCCTTTATAACAGGACAGATTTTTGGCGTCAACGGCGGATACATTATATAACAAACAGGCTATTGCACACGTGCGATAGCCTGTTTAATTTGTGCCTTTGAGGCGTGGAAATAAACCCCTAGTTCTACTAGGGGAAAAAGACGCAAGGAGCTGCAAAGAATCGAGCGAGCTTAACGCAAGCCCATAAAAAAAGCAAGCCTCCCCTGTGTAAGGGGAGGTGGATTGCGAAGCAAGACGGAAGGGTTGTAAGATTATAAGGAACAATCCCTCAGTCGCTTTGCGACAGCTCCCTTTACACAAAGGAGCCTAAAATCAGCCCGTTTTACGGAGTGCTGTGCGTGTAATGCTATGATAAATT
>SVRE01000036.1 GCA_015065005.1 Oscillospiraceae bacterium | reverse complement strand
GGCAAACGTGGTTATTCCTACTAACCCTGTGGAGTAATACTCCTTCCACCGCTTTTATTGTATTGATTTAACTAAAGTAAATGCGTTGCGGTCCCCCTCCCTCAATGATGGAGGCTGTGGGGACGGAAAGCTACCCACCGTTATGACAGAGAATGGGGCAAACGTGGTTATTCCTACTAATCCTGTGGAGCAATACTCCTTCCACCGCTTTTATTGTATTGATTTAACTAAAGTAAATGCGTTGCGGTCCCCCTCCCTCAATGAGGGCGGCTGTGGGGACGGAAAGCTCCCCACGGTTATGACAGAGAGCGAGGCAAACGTGGTTATTCCTACTAACCCTGTGGAGTAATACTCCTTCCACCGCTTTTATTGTATTGATTTAACTAAAGTAAATGCGTTGCGGTCCCCCTCCCTCAATGAGGGAGGCTGTGGGGACGGAAAGCTACCCACCGTTATGACAGAGAGCAAGGCAAACGTGGTTATTCCTACTAACCCTGTGGAGTAATAGCAAATAATTAAAACACGAATATAATAAACGGTGCGGCACTTAAATGTGTCGCACCGTTTTATTTACGGTATCCAAAAATTACCGTTATATTATTTTTCAGGCTTGTTAGTACAGGGTGCTACTCAAAAAGCCTGTCGGTTTTTAATTTTTTAACCGTCTGATTTTGGTAAAAGAGAAAGCCGACAATTTGAAAATAATAAGGGCAAGATCCAAGGAGTTATTATGACACCTGAAAGCCTATTTCGAAGATGTATAAGCATTGAGTACACCCATATTGAAGGGGCGGGAAGCTATGCTTATGAAATTATCGGGGACACATTATATATTTATTTCGAAAAATCCAACGGTTTAGTTGATTGGAAAAACAATCTTGATTTCCCGGCAAAATCATACACAGGATGCGGCTGCTTTGCGCACAGGGGTTTTTTACGTGTTTGGAAAAGCTTATTGCCTTACATAGAAGATATTCTTCAGCATAAAAGCTTTGAAGGTGTTGTAATTACCGGTTATTCTCATGGTGGGGCGTTGGCGGTTTTGTGCCACGAGCATATATGGTTCAATTATCCACATCTGCAATGCGTTTTAACAGGCTACGGCTTTGGCTCTCCCCGTGTTATTTGGGGAATTTTGGGCAAAAAGCGACACAGGTGGGACAATTTTAAAATAATAAGGAACGAAAATGACATTGTTACCCACTTGCCTCCCTTTTTATTTGGCTATCGCCACGTTGGCACGCTTATCAGAATTGGCAAAAAAGGAAGATACTCCTTAATAGATGCCCACAGACAGGAAAACATTTTATTTGAGCTTGGCTCGACTCAATATTTTTAATAGCGCATTTCTAGACAAAGACACCTACAAAACGCAAAAAGCAGCGCCACGTGGCGCTGCTTTTTGTGTTTTATTGTTTTATTTCTATTTTTACTCCATCTGTGGAGACGTTAATTTCTCCGTTTTTGGTTTGGTACACTAAGGTACCGTATTCTTGAAGCAAGTTAAGCGTATCCTCTGATGCGGGATTTTTATTTGAGCAGGTTATAGCCCCATAGGTTGGGGTTACCTTATCTAAAAATTCACGGTAGTTTTCAAGATAATTTCCGTGATAGGGGAGCTTAACAAAATCATAACGCCCTACCCCGTCCTCAATTAGCTCCGCCAATCTTAATTCCATAGCATCGGCGCAGAACAAAAAGCTATTCTCTCCTATTTTCATTGAAACAACAAGGGATGAATTATTGTCCTGCTTTATTGGGTAACTCTTCTTTTTCGGTATGCTTATTTCAAAGCTGCAGCTATCAAAGGTAAAGGTATAATTTTCGCTAAGCTTCAAGGGCTCTTTTTTAAGTAAAATCAGCGCATTATGGTAGCTTATGTACCATTGGTTATTTGATGCAAGGGAGCTTTCAATTACTGTTTCAACCCCGTATTTCGTGATAATCTCAGATGCGCCGCCAATATGGTCCTTGTCATAATGGGTAAGAATCAGCACATCTACCTTTTCGTACCCATTCCTCGTCATATATGCGTTGATACGGTCAAGATTCTCCTCTTCCCCTGTATCTATCATTACAATTTTGCCACCCGTATTAATCACAATGCAGTCAGCCTTACCAACCTTAAGTATATCGACCTTAGCCGGGGTAATTTCCACCTTGCTTTCAGGTTCGTTACCTTCGTTGCTTGGCGGTATTCCGGTACTATTACAACCGCATAAGCATAGCAACAAAAGCAACAAAAGCAACAGCATTGTATAGCTGAATTTTTTCATACCATACCTCTTTACTTAATTTTATATTTAAATTATACCACGTTCCCCTATCTTTATCAATAATTGTATCAAAAAAGGTTGTTCAAAAGAACAACCTTTTTAATTTATTATCTGCCCCTCATAGAAGCCAATTGCTCTTCATCGGACATTTGTACCGCTTGCTTCTTGCGTTTGATTACAATAGTTCTGAAGAGAATATCAAGAACAAAGAGAATCAAAGCAGCAATAGCTACAGGAGTACTTACATCATACTCCAAAATTTGAGTTTCGCCTATTGTATCATCAAACAAGCCGTTAGTATCGGGAAGAACCTCACCGTGACCGTTATTGACAATACCTGTCAGATTAGCTTGACCTGAGGTGCTGAAAACGTCATACTCTTCATTGTAGTAACCCGTTACAGCAAATGTAGTCACGTCATTAATCTTAGATGAAGCATCATCAACAAGCATTAGTTTAATTGTATAGGTTTCATCAGTCTTTGTTGTCGGAACAATGGCGCTGTACTTCTTTTCCGCCTTTTTACCAAAGGTAACAACAGTTTGCTCATTGCCGTTACTGTCGAACACCTGTGCAATCAAATGCTCCCCTTCTCTTACGTTTTTCGGGGTATTTACAACAACAGTAGTCGCGGCTTCATTACGTGATGCGGAATACTCAAGACCTGTTGAATCAACCTGCCTGTTCATAGTTGCATCAAACATATTTGTAACCAGGTTTACACCGTTATTGTCAGCGAACAATGTGCCTGTCCAAGCCGCCTTACCAAGGTCTGACATATACACGCTTACCTTACCAAGACCGTACTGCCATTCAGCATAAAGTGGCTTTAAGTAGTCAGTTACATATAAAACAAGATTAGCCTCTTGCTTAATAACAGAGCTGTAATAACCGCCGATATTACTGAAATCACGTACGCCCTGAAGAACGCTGGAGCTTAAGGATAGCTGCTTAGGTGTAACCTCTCTTTCGTTTACAAGCTCAGGAGTTACCTCCTCCGCCTTTTGAACGATTTCGTTAGTAAGGTCAGACGCAGTGTCAACCTGTACCATAGAGCCCTTACCTGCCTCAGCAATCTTAGAAAGCTCAGTTAACTGGTCAGAGCCGTCTGATGCACCAATGGAAATAGCAGATGTAACTGTACCTGCATTTGCCATACGCTCAACAATACCCTCGTATCCTGAGCCCTTATCGTTCGGCGCACCGTCAGACATAAACAGAACCTGCTTAATGTGAAGCGGTGTTTCGTTGTTCTTTCTCGAAAGCATATCGCTGGCAGACTGAATAGCCCACTTATAGGATGTACCGTAGCTCTTTATGTACTGTCCTGTTTGCTTATCTGTACCGCCCCTGTCATATCCGCTTGGACGGATGTATCCCTGGCTGGTATATTCATTACCGTCATCAGGAGAAATAGGATATTCTGTTTCGTTTCCGTCAGCATCTATGTAGTATGCGTAATAGTAGTGTCTTAGCTCCCATTCAACAGCCTTGCAAATTTCCTCTCTGTTGATGGCATCGCCAAGAGGCTGCATTTCAAGTGCAACGTGAGAATCCTGGTCAAAGCAAATAACGCCAACATAATCGCTATCGTTAAAGCCTTCCTTATTCTCCTTTTCTTCCTCGGTAGCACCGAGCATCAATACCTTTTTAACGCTTTCTACAACAAGCTCAAACCTGGACTTAGAGCCCATAAGCTCCTTCATTGATGAGGAAAGGTCAACTACGAGAACCATCGCAACGGTTTCTCGCTCCTCCTCGAGCTTCAATTCTACCGGGAGAATATCCGCAATTGGACTGTCCTTATATTCAAATCCATCCTCGCCAAGCTCATAGAAGCTGTCACCGAAGGATACGAACAAGCCCCTACCAACCTCTTCAACATAACGCTTAAGGTTTTCACCCGCATTAGTAGGAAGATCGGTAAAGTTAACGTCCATCATAACTATTTGGTCATATTCCAGCATTTCCTCAAGTGTTTTTGGGAAATTCCTTGGAGAAACAGGACCCTTTATAGCATACTGGCTTAAGTTGTTAGCAACCTGGCTCCTGTTAATCTGGTCAAATTGCTCAACATCCTTGCCATAGTCACCATCTACAATAAGAATTGTTTTTTGCGCGTCAAGTGAATACCAGGCGTACAAGGTGTTATTCCCCTCCAGTAAATCACTCCTTGAATCAACCTTTACAGTGGCACGAATGGTGTTAACGCCTGCAACCTCGGGTGTGTATGTCATTCTTAAGACAGTTGTACCCGCTTCAAGCTTCATTTCTTGTGTTTTTTCAATATCACCGTCATAAATGGTGATTTTTGCATCACGTACAAATCTTGTTGCCTTAATAACAAGCTCAACTGTTACGTCCTGTCCCTCGGCAACCTTACCGGTTGTGTTAATGGAAACAAGCTGAACCTCTTTGTTCTCTGTTCCCTCCTCAACCATATTAAAATACGCACCGTTCAACTGAATACCCTTATCAAGCTGGCTGGCAGCGGAAATACCGTCACCCACGGTTTCAAGACCGTCTGAGAGAAGAATCATCTTCTTATTCTGTCTTGCCTGAACAAACAGCTCAGCGCCGACATCAATTGCCTGCTCAATATTGGATTGGTCAGTTTTAATTCCGTTCTTTTCAAAGCTCAAAAAGTCGTCTGCGTTTATGTTAAATTCCGCCTCATCAACGGTTTTAATTACATTGTTGGCAAACATAACAACGGCAAATTTTGTGTTTTTCCTGTCAGACTCTTCTATGGTATCCTTAATAAATTTATTCATCTGACTCTTCATATGAATATTACTGTCGGATACGTCCGCCAAGAAAACAACCTTTGTTTCAAGCTTTTCATCTGTTATTTCTGTAACTGTAATTCCGCCCAAAAGACCCGATAACAAGAAAATCAAGGTCAAGTGAATAACAAACGGAATCAAGTGCTTTGTTGAAGTCCTACGCTTTTTATTCAGCCTTAAGAATGGAATAATCCCCAAAATCAAGGCAGGAATTAATATTAGGAATAATAATGGGCGTTCTACCGCAATATCAATGTTGCTCACGATAATATACCCCCCATTCAAATATTAGTAACAATATCAAAAGCGCAATCAAATACGGGAATATTTCCACAGGCTCAAAGGTTTCCTGTGAAGCATCATCCGGTATTGGAGCAACAATGGATTCAGTAGGCACTCTTTGTACAATCATAGATTCTTCATCAGCAATATGACCTGTTACAACGTATGTCTTTACCTCTTCCAAGGTATCTCTGTCATCCCCGTCCGGATATGTAACTACAAGCTCATATTTACCCGGTTGGTCGATTTTGATATCGTACTTCAATTCATTTATGCTAAGCTTATTCATTAATTCGCCATTGTAATTATATACAATGTCGGTTGCTCCCGCCGGGAAGTTAAAGTTAATTGTGCTTCCCACAGGGGCTGTTCTATCTGTCAATGGGTCAGGTATGGAGTATTCCACCATATTCTTTACAAGAAGCGGGAAGTCAGAGATGAATACACCTAAGGATGAATCTCCAAAATCGAAGGAGGAAACGATCATACGTACGCTTCCTACACTACCGCCAGCCAAAACATTATGGCTTTCTTCACCGTTTTTAACAGTGTAAACCGGTCTGAAGGTGCTTCCGCTCAAGTCCATTAAACGGTACTTTGTAACAGAGGCAGGTATTTGAACCACGCTACCGGACACCGTCAGTTTCAAAGGACTCAATTCTACATTCTTAACTATCTCCTGGATAATGTCAAGGCTTAAGGATTTTTCAATGTTAAAGCCATTTCTATCCTCAAGGCTTGTATTATCAACAACAATTCCGGTTGCCTCCGGCAATACGTTTGCATCAAGAATCCAAACCGCACCGTCAGTTGGAATATCATATGGCTGTACACCCTCGAAGATATAAAGGTCATAGCCCTTAAACTCTTCAACCTCTTCTACGCTTGTGTACATATTACTTGTGTCAATAGAATAACCCGCAGCTGCAAAGGCTCTATACAATAATGAAAGATTTGCATTAACCTTTCCGCCCTCGCTCTTTACATATTTACTTATGTACATTATCTTAGGATTGATTTTTTCCTTTGGATAAATTACAAGCTCATCATCATAGCCAAAATTGTCCTCAGCATTGATGAATACCTTTGCGGATTCATATTTTTTAACAGCTTTTTCTCTGCTTATGCTAACTCTTTCCTCATCAGCACCCGTGCTTTGGGTTGTTGAGTGGGTAAATCTGACAGTCTTGATTTCATTAGCCTTAAGCTCAATTGTTTTCTGAGCCAAAACAACTCCGTCAACCTCAAGCTTAATGTGACAGGATGAGTTCAAGCCGTAGTTACCTATCTGCGCTATAAACTCTGTACCTGTAATAAGCTCATTGTCCTCAAGAGCGATAATACCGGCATTCCATTCACCCTCACGCTTACAGTCAATAATTTCAACACCCTCGGCATCAATATATGACTTATCTGTATAAAGCTGAATGGTAGCACCTGCGTTTTGGTCAAGAATATCTCCGGCAAGCTCCAGAGCCTTGTTTATATCGGCATTGCCCATAGTACATTCTATGCCCTGCAATGCGGTTAAAACCTTACCCTTATCAGTTTCTCTGCTGATAACAGGGGCTTTAACATCACTATTTGCTACAATTAATGTAATTTGGTTGTTTGAACCAACCTTATCTGTGGCTTCCACCAACATCTGCTTTGCATACTCAAAGCGGGTTTGACCACCGCTTTCTGCAAGCATACTTGCGGAAGCATCTATTATTACTATCTTTTCTTCGGATTTCAGTGGTTTAACAGTTGGACGGGCAATGGCAAAACTCGCAGCAACTACCGCTAAAATCTGCAGAATAAGCAGTAATGACATTATGAAATTCAAGGGGATTCTGCGCTTAATATACTTCAAGCTTCGTTTCCAGATAAACGTACTGGAAACGTTCTTGTTCTTATACTTGGATCGTAATATGTAAATAATTATTATGATCGGTACAGCAAGTAAGCCCAAAAGACCCAGTGGATATATAAAACTCATTTAATTACTTCCGCTTCATAGCCCTTTCCAAAGATTACCTTTTCAATTGGGTCATCAGATGTTACTGTGAAGAAGGTTACATTTCTTGCCGCGCAAAAATCAATAAGCTCCTTTTCGTATTCATCAAGCGCCCTTTGATAGGCTTCTACCATTTTTTTAGTGACAACCACCCTCATATTACGTCCATCGGCAATGTCAATTGCCTCAGAGTCCATCATATGAACACGTCCGTCAAAGTCAGGGTAAAGCTCATCAGGTGACATAATCTGAATAAGCATAACCTCTCTTCGATGGTATAATAGAAAGTCTATTGCCTTTTTCCAGTTACTTTCAGTCAAAAAGTCTGAAATTATAATTGTAAGACCGTCATCATGTCCCGGTGACTCAACGTTAACAATGGCTTTCTCCAAATCAACCTCGCCCTCGAAATCAACAGATTCGAGCACTTGGGCCGCTCTATAAAAGGAGTCCTTATTGGTGACAGAAATGCCGATACCCTCAGCCTTATCACCCTTTATCAATTTGTAGGAAACCCTGTCCATTGAGGCTACCGATAGATATCCAAATGCTGCCGCAACCCTCAAGGCTGCTACAGCCTTCTCCGGCTTTCCACAAGCCATAGAAGCTGAGCAGTCTATATAGATTTGGTTGTGCATTTGCCTTTCATCTGTAAAGAGCTTAATAAAGTATTTCTCAAAACGCGCATATACGTTCCAGTCAATACGTCTGATATCGTCCCCCGGGAAGTATTCACGGAAGTCCGCAAACTCTACAGTATTACCGTATGACCTTGCCCTACGGCTACCGCCGAAGAAGCCTGTCATAGGCGATTTCAAAATAAGCGTGGCAGCATCAAGACGGTCAAGAAAATCACCGTCTAATATTTTTCTTTTCATGCTTAACCGCCCTTATTATTTCTTCTTGTTTAAAATTGATGACTTGCTTACGTTATTAAGGTCAGCAATGTGAGCCTTTACTACATCATCAGCGGTGAGCTTGGATGTAACAGCCTCGAAGCCGAGCTTAATTCTGTGGCGAAGTACGGGAATTGCAAGAGTATTAATATCCTCATATGATACGTTGTATCTGCCCTTAATGAGCGCACGTACCTTTGCTGCTGTGATAAGCGCCTGCGCCGCACGTGGGGAAGCGCCGTCACGAATATATTTCTTTGCTGTTTCTGTTGCGATTTCACTGCCGTAATGAGTGGATGCAACCATTACCATTGCATACTCCAAAACCTCGGAGGCAATCGGAATTGTCTTTGCAACCTCTCTCATTCTCAAAAGCTCAGCGCCGTTACAAGCAGCCTTAGCTGTTTCATCCATTGTCTTCTGTGTCATTGTAACGATCTGTCCAAGCTCCTCAGCAGATGGATTTGGGACTAAAATTTTGAACATAAAACGGTCCATCTGAGCTTCTGGCAATGGATATGTACCATCCTGCTCAATTGGGTTCTGTGTAGCAAGAACGAAGAATGGCTCGTCAAGCTTACGGGATACACCCATTACTGTAACCTTATGCTCCTGCATGGCCTCAAGGAGAGCCGCCTGTGTTTTTGGAGTAGCACGGTTAATTTCGTCCGCAAGAACGATATTACTGAAGATAGGACCCTTCTGGAACTCGAACTTTGAGTTACCGTTTTCATCCTTTGTAATAATATTTGTACCTGTAACGTCCGCAGGCATCAAGTCAGGTGTAAACTGGATTCTTGAGAATGGAAGGTCAAATACATTACCGAGAGAACGTACAAGACGTGTCTTACCAAGACCCGGCGCACCCTCCAAAAGAACGTTACCGCCTGCAATAATAGCGATAATTGTGGATTGTACAACCTCTGTCTGACCGATAATATCCTTTTTAACCTCGCTGAAAATCTTTTCACACTTTTCAGCAAAGAGCTTCAATTCCTTCTCTGCTTCCTTGTCGATTTTGTTTACCTCAGGTGCCTTTTGTGGCGCAGGTGCTGCCTTTGGCGCTTCTGCCTTTACGTCCTTTGGTGCTTCTGCCTTTACGTCCTTTGGTGCCTCAGCTTTAGCATCCTTTGGTGCCTCAGCCTTTACGTCCTTTGCTGTTTCCTTTACAGTTGCTTCCTTAGCTGCATCATTTGCAGCTGCCTTTTTGTTAAATAATCCCATAATCTTTCTCCGTATACTGTATTTTAAATTATTTCTTAATTAAATCGAGATAGTTTGCAATAATCTGACGCTCTTCCTCTGTAAGCTCTCTGTCGAACATCTTGTCGAACTCATCATCAAGAACGCCCTGGTCAAGAAGGTCCTCAAGAGATATATTGCCAAAGCCGGGGATGGATACTGTGATTTCTTCCTTATAATCACTTGTTCCGCCGCCGCCAGCGTTTTCAGATTCGCTGTCGCTGTCGCTTTCACTGTCGCTTTCGCTTTCGTTTTTGCTCTCACTTTCGCTTTCACTTTCGCTTTCACCCTTGTTTGACTCAGACTCAGACTCCTGATCGCCCTTATTGGATTCTTGCTCCTGTTCGCCGCTTTCGCCTGTTTGCTGGTCATTGTTTTCAGGGTTTTGACCCTCTTGGTTTTCGCCCTTATCGCTCTGATCCTTGTTACCGTTCAACTCGTTCTGTGCCTGATCAAGCTCACCGATCATATCCTTGCCCATTTCCTGAGCACCGAAGTGATCCTCCATAAAGTTACCAAGCTCTTTGTTAAATTCGTCTGTTGCCTTGTCAACATCCTCTTTTGCGCCTTCCATATCAGGAGGTGTTGTTTCATTACCCTCCGCCTTATCAAGCGCATCCTCAAGCTTACCCTGGTAGTCAGAAACGATATCCTTCATTTCATCGCTTACATTTGAATCATTCTTAATATTTTCAAGGTCCTCAATCAAATCACCGATAGATTCCTTCCAAGCCTCATCAGTCTTTTCTTGGTTTTCTTCCTTAATATTACCTGTTGCCTGGTCGAGCTTATCCTTGTTGTTCTCCTTCAAGGCATCGCCTGCCTGCTGGAGATTGTCATTCTTTTCAGTGCCGTCTTGGTTCTGATCCTTGAAGGATTCAGCATCCTTATCGTACTGTTCCTTATCCTGTTGCATACCCTGGTCGATCTGGTCCTTCATATCCTGGTATTTGTCGCCCAAAGCATCATTCTTTTCCTGCTCGTTCATATTGTCATTATTAAGGATGTCATCCTGGATCTCTTGATTGTTCTTATCAAGCCAATCCTTTGCGTCTTCCTTATCCTGACGGTTAGCATTGCTGTTCTCGATAGCGTCCTTTATGTCCTCCATAGCATCATTGTTATCCTTGTTTGCCTGGGACTGATTGATTTCATCACGAACCTTATCGAGTGCGTCTGCAATTTCCTTATTTGTTTCGTTCTTCTGGATTGCGTTATTGATGTCCTGCTTTGCATCCTCAGTAGCGTTTTCAAGATCCTCACTGTTTTCGCTCTTATCAAGATTTTCTACATAATCCTTCATAGCGTCCTTAATATCGGAATCCTGTACGTCCTTGATGGAGTCGTTAAGGTCACCTACAAGGTCATCCTTCTTGTCTTCCTGCTCCTGCTTGGAGTTTTCAAGATTTTCCTTGTTTTGGTTCAACTGGTTTTCCTGGTTCTTAAGGTCTTCCATAGCTTCGTTCTTTTCCTGCTCGGACATATCCTTATTGTTTTCAACCTTGTTCATTTCATCCTGAACTTTGTCAAGATTTTCCTGGTTCTTGTCAAGCTCACTCTGAATCTTATCGGTTTCCTGCTGAATCTTATCAAGCTCCTCTTGAATCTTATCAAGAGCATCGTTTATCTTATCTTCATCCTTGGATTCGATAGCGTCACCAAGATCCTCAACAAGCTTATTATCGCTGTTCTGCATGTTGTCAGCGATTTCCTTCTGAGCCTCGTCTTCCTTCTCGGTTGCGTCCTCTATCTTATCCTGTGCATCGTGGATTGCATCATCCTTAGCCTCGGTCTTTTCATCCTCAGTCAATGAGTCATCCTTATTGATATCATCAATCTTGTCCTGGAGATCGCTCATATCTTCTCTCATATCATCCTTGGTCTCCTCGTCAGCCTTGGAGTTGTCAATGATATCCTCGATTTCCTCGAAGCCGTTCTGGATTGAGTTATCAACATCGCCCATGATTTCTTCTTCAACCTTGTCAAGCTCATCCTTTGTCTTGTCAACGGTATCCTGAACATTCTTTTCGTTTTCAATAGCGCCTACGATGTCCTCATACAAATTGTCAAAGGTCTTGTCGAGCTGGTCTTCATATTCGGACTTATCAACAGTGTTTTCAAGGTCCTCCTTAGCCTGCTCCTTATCAGCCTTGTTCTGCTCAGCCTCAGCCTTATCCTGCTCAAGCTCAGCCTTTTCCTGCTCAAGCTGATCCTTGTTCTGCTCAAGCTGTTCCTTATTCTGTTCAAGCTGTTCCTTGTTCTGCTCAAGCTTGTTCTGCTCGTTTTCAAGCTGTGCCTTATCTTCCTCAAGCTCGCTCTTATCATGCTCAAGCTGATCCTTGTTCTGCTCAAGCTCGCTCTTGTTCTGCTCAAGCTCAGCCTTATCCTGCTCAAGCTGTTCCTTATTCTGCTCAAGCTCAGCCTTTTCCTGCTCAAGCTCTTCCTTAGCCTGTTCCTTTTCCTCTTCGGTCATAGTGGAGTCATTTTCGATCTTGTCAAGTTCTTCCTTGTTCTTATCCAATTCCTCTTGAACCTTGTCAAGCTCTTCTTGAACCTTATCAAGCTCCTCTTGAGTCTTATCCATTTCCTCTTGAGTCTTATCCATTTCCTCTTGAGTCTTATCCATTTCCTCTTGATTCTTGTCTAATTCCTCTTGAATCTTGTCAAGCTCCTCTTGAGTCTTATCAAGCTGCTCCTGGTTATCTTCGATCTTATCAAGCTCCTCCTGAACCTTGTCAAGCTCTTCCTGAATCTTGTCTAATTCATCTTCAGCCTTGTCGATTTCCTCTTGGGCATCGTTCAAGTCCTCCTCGATCTTGTCAAGCTCCTCCTGAACCTTGTCAAGCTCTTCCTTTGTCTTATCTAATTCTTCAATAGCATCCTCGAATGCATCCTTAAGAGCGGAATCCTCCTGTGTGCTGTCAACAGCATCTTGGAAAGCATCCTGGATCTGATCAATGATTTCCTTCTTTTCCTCGGTGGTTGGCTGTTCTTCAATCTTTTCCTTCAAATCTTCAAGGGCATCCTTGATCTTGTCAGGGTCCTGAGATTCAATAGCGTCAGCCAAATCCTTGGTTATTTCATTTTCCTTGAGAGCCTCAATAATCTTCTCTCTAACTTCTTTTATTTTCTGGATGTACTTATCAAGCTCATTCTTAACCTTTTCGATTTCCTCAAGATGCTCTTCCTTGGTAATGTCCTGCTTCAAGTTGTCCTTGTAGCCGTCCATAATTTCCTTCAAAGCATCCTTATCCTCTTGGTTAATGTCAGCATTGTCAATTACTTCGTCAAGATATTCAATAACCTCTTGACCCTTTTCGTAGTGGTTGTTCTTTTCATCAGCGTAAACTGTAAATACAAGTGCAATTGCAAGCAACATAGCAAGACAGCCGCTCAAGGTCTTCTTTGGCACCTTGATTTTAAGTGTCTTGATGCTAAGACCTGAAATGCGCTCCTTTGCATCCTCTCTCTGAAGCTTTGCAACATAAGATGGGTCAGCCTGGTACTCAACCATCGTACTAACACGTTCTTCAAGGCCAAGCTTATCTATTCTCTTCGCAATTGCCTTAATACCGTGTCTGTAACGTGACCTGTAAATGCAAATTCCCATTACTATAGCAAGCACCGCGCCTGCGCCAATAGCAGAAAAGATATAGCCTGGTGCCATACCGTATTGATTTGCCGGGAACATTCTGAAAACAAGTGCCATGGCAAGTGTCAAGCACAAGCCGAAAAATAAGCCGTATGAAGAAGCCTTGATGAGTGACTCAGCAACTAAGCGTCTTTTGTATGGCTTTATCATTTGATTCAATTCCATATTCTATCCTCCTAATTAATAAAACTCATTTTATTACCATTATATTATAACACGCATTTTTGTTTTTTGCAACAATAAATAATTTTTGCCGCATAAGACCTAAGATTTTCGTCATACTGCACAATTTTTCAATTTCCCTTTTAGAAACAGAAACCAAAAAATTATGTAAAATGCCCAAATTTTGCGTGTGTCAGGACTTTTTTGGAATTTCCTTTTTTTGAGCATGCAATATGACCCTTGATTACCCTTTCGGGCAAATCCTTCTCGATTTTACCTCCTTTAATTAAGAATTTGCTTGTAACAGTATACGAAGAAAGAAACATCGCACAAGCATTTGCGTTTTTGGCAATGCAGGCGCCTTATGGGGAGCGCCGTAGTGCCAAGGCGATTAGATTACATAAATGTAGCAATTTCGATGCGCTTTCAAGGTGGCGCACCAAAATGCCCTCGCACAAAGAGGGCTTTTACGCCCTCATTTTTGTGCCGCTTTTTCGCCTTTCACCATAACAGACGGAAGAAATCACCATTTGGTTACACAAATTTTGAAAAAAATTGAAAAAATTTTTGAAATTCCCGAAAATTCCCGAAAAATAAAGCTTTTTTGCGAATTTTTTACACGTTCGTAATTTTGCAATTGCTTTTTCTGAATTTAATTTCAGCATTTTGCATTAAAAAAGCTCTGCCGAAGCAGAGCCTATAATTAAAATTTTCTCCAAACCATCTTGTCAACAACGCCTGTATAGGATTGAATAATCTTTACAACCTTTGTTGAAACATTTTCATCAACATAGTTAGGCACAGGCATGCCGATATCGCCGCTGCCATTCATATCAATTGCGGTGGTAACAGCCTGCAAAAGCGACTTTTCATCAATGCCCGCCAAGATAAAGCAAGCCTTGTCAAGCGCCTCCGGCCTTTCGGTAGAGGTACGGATACATACCGCAGGGAAAGGATTGCCAACGCTTGTGAAGAAGCTTGACTCCTCCGGGAGTGTGCCACTGTCGGACACTACGCAGAAGGCGTTCATTTGCAAATTATTGTAATCGTGGAAGCCTAAAGGCTCATTTCTTATAACCCTTCTGTCAAGCTGGAAGCCACTTGCCTCAAGACGCTTTCTTGAACGTGGGTGGCATGAGTACAGAATTGGCATATCGTACTTTTCAGCAAGCTTGTTAATAGCGTTGAAAAGAGACAAAAAGTTCTTCTCTGTGTCGATATTTTCCTCTCTGTGCGCTGACAAAAGAATATATTTCTTTGGCTCTAAGCCAAGACGCGTAAGCACGTCAGATTTCTTAATTTCCTCAAGATTTTCGTGTAGCACCTCCGCCATAGGTGAGCCTGTAACATAGGTCCTTTCCTTAGGCAAGCCGCACTCAGCCAAGTATCTTCTTGCATGCTCGGAATATGCAAGGTTAACATCGGAAATAATGTCAACAATACGTCTGTTTGTTTCCTCAGGCAGGCACTCATCCTTACACCTGTTACCTGCTTCCATATGGAAAATCGGAATATGCAGTCTCTTTGCTGCAATTGCAGACAAGCAAGAGTTTGTGTCACCTAAAATAAGCAAAGCATCAGGCTTAATCTGCGCCATTAGCTTGTATGAGCAGTTAATAATGTTGCCAACAGTTGCGCCAAGGTCATCACCAACTGCATCCATATAAACCTCGGGGTCAGCAAGCTTTAAGTCGCGGAAGAAAATTCCGTTCAAGGTATAGTCATAGTTTTGACCTGTATGTGCAAGCACACAGTCAAAATATTTTCTGCATTTGTTAATAACAGCAGCAAGACGGATAATTTCCGGCCTTGTTCCTACAATTATTAATAGCTTAAGACGTCCGTCATTTTTGAAGGACACGTCAGAGTAATCGGTTTTAATGTTCATTTTATTTCTCCATTTCAAACGGGACGTCAAAGGCGCCGTCCCCTACGGGATTGTGAGTCAATTTTGCGTTTTACATTTTTTGCAAGGAGCAACGCGGATTTTCAAAGTCTAAACAGTCTCAAAAAATGTGTCGGGGTGGTTGGGGTCAAAGCTTTCGTTAGCCCACATTACTGTAACCAGATCTTCAGTCTCGCTTAGGTTAATGATGTTATGAGTGTAGCCGGGGAGCATATGAACTGCTTCAATTTTCTCACCGCTAACCTCAAAATTCAAAACCTCATCAGAGCCGATTTTACGCATTTGAATTAAGCCCTTGCCACTAACAACAATGAAAAATTCCCATTTTGTATTGTGCCAATGCTGACCCTTTGTAATGCCCGGTTTTGAGATATTTATGGACACTTGTCCGCACTTTTCACTCTTAATAAGCTCAGTAAAGCTGCCGCGCGGGTCCACGTTCATCTTTAGCGGGAAGGACACCTTTTCAGCGGGCAGATAAGACAAAAATGTTGAATAAAGCTTCTTTGCAAATGAGCCCTTTGGAATTTCGGGAATTACAAGATTTTTTGGCTGGTCATTGAAGGTATAAAGCAAATCAACAATTTCCCCAAGGGTTACCTTGTGTGTAACAGGGGCAGCACAATATCTTCCCTTTTCGGAGAAAACAGGGGTAAGCCCGTCATAATCGCACCTATGCTCTTTGCCCTCCAAGGCATCAAGCATTTCATCAACCAAATCATCTATGTACAAAAGCTCCAGCTCGACACTCCTGTCATTTACCTGTATAGGCAAATCGTTTGCAATGTTGTTACAGAATGTAGCAATGGCAGAGTTATAATTCGGTCTGCACCACTTGCCAAAAAGGTTCGGGAAACGGTAAACCAAGACACGTGCCCCGGTTTTTTCACCGTATTCAAACAAAAGCTCCTCCCCTGCCCTTTTGCTCTTACCGTAATCGCTTTCCCCATACCTACCGATCAAGGTAGCCTGTATTGAGGATGAGCCCATAACGGGACAGGTATTTCCAGCATCCTTCAAGCAATTGAGCAGACTGTCAGCAAAGCCGTAGTTGCCCACCATAAATTCGCTGTTATCCTTAGGTCTGTTTACACCTGCAAGATTAAAAACAAAATCTGCTTTTTTACAATATTCGGAAAGATATTCCTCAGGGGTAACCAAGTCATACTCGTAAATCTCTTCGATTTTTATATTTCTTGTTTTATCCTTTCCGTCACGGATATTTTTCAAGGCCTCGCAAAGGTTTTTACCCACAAAGCCGTATGCACCTGTTACAAGAATATTCATTATTTTTCTTCCTTTTCAAGCTCTTCTCTGATATAAGCCAAGCCGAGGAGCTTTTCCTTAACGCCCTCAACATCCAAAAGCTCTGTGTTGTGTGAGTTGAACTCGGACAATGTATTTCTTTCCTTGTCGCCGTCATTGAAGTACTTATCGTAGTTAAGACCGCGCTTGTCACAAGGAACACGGTAGAAATTACCAAGGTCGATTGCGTTTGCGCACTCCTCATTTGTAAGAAGTGTTTCATACATCTTTTCGCCGTGGCGGATACCGATAATCTTAATTCCTGTCTTCTTTTCCTTATCAAATAGCTCAATTACAGCCTTAGCCTGTGTTTCAATTGTACAAGCAGGAGCCTTTTGAACAAGGATATCACCGCTCTCACCATGCTCAAATGCAAAGAGAACCAGGTCAACAGCTTCATCAAGAGACATAATAAATCTTGTCATTGTCGGATCAGTAATAGTAATTTCCTTGCCTGCCCTTATCTGGTCAATCCACAATGGAATTACTGAACCGCGGGAGCACATAACGTTACCGTATCTTGTACAGCAAATCTTTGTCTTTTCAGGGGAAACTGTTCTTGACTTAGCAACAATAACCTTTTCCATCATAGCCTTTGATGTACCCATTGCGTTTACAGGGTAAGCTGCCTTGTCGGTTGACAAGCAAACTATATTCTTAACCCCAGCCTCAATAGCAGCGGTAAGCACGTTTTCAGTACCCAAAACATTTGTCTTTACAGCCTCAATTGGGAAAAACTCACAGGAAGGAACCTGCTTCAATGCTGCTGCGTGGAAAATATAGTCAACACCGTGCATAGCGTTTTTAACACTTGCCAGGTCTCTTACATCTCCAATGTAAAACTTAATTTTTTCAGCTACCTCAGGCATTTTTGCCTGGAATTCGTGACGCATGTCATCCTGCTTCTTTTCATCACGGGAGAAAACCCTGATCTCCCCAATGTCCGTTTTTAAGAATCTGTTAAGAACAGCGTTACCAAAGGAACCTGTTCCACCTGTAATCATAAGAGTTTTGCCTGCAAAAATAGAACCGCTCATAATATCACCTCATAATTATTTGCATAAATATTTACTATATCATAACACATTATTTTTATTTTGTCAATAAAAAGCACCCCGAATTTTTCGAGGTGCAAATTTTATACCAATAACATTCTCAAAACCAAATATCCAACATAAATTGCGAGCAAGGAAATGCCCTGTACCCTTGAAAGCTTTTGGCGAATAAGGGTTGGAACAACTAAGATAAGCATAACGCCAAGTGCTACGGGGATGTCGATAACCAAGGAGGCGAGCATACCGTTTGCAAGAACATCATTTTGCGGTACTACAAATGGGCTTATTGTAATGCTCACGCCCGAAACCAAAACAAGGTTGAACAGGTTAGCGCCTATTATGTTACCAAGAGATAAGGAGCCGTGGCCCTTGATAAGGGATGTAATAGCGGTAACAAGCTCAGGCAAGGATGTGCCCAAAGCCACAATAGTAAGACCGATTATTGCCTCACTCATTCCAAAAAATCTTGCCATTATTGTTGCATTATCCACCAAAAGCCTTGCACCAACCGCAATCAAGGCAGCGCCGACAATAATAAATATTATTTCCTTGATAAGTGCTTTGTCAAAGCGCTTTTTCTCAGAAACAGCCATCCCTGTGTCCATATTTTCACAATATGCGCACTTTACATCAATGTCAATACACTCACATTTTTCCGCGTTTTCGTTAGCTAATCTTATCTCTTCAAGCTCCTCAGGTGTGTCATCATTCCGCCTCATCAAAAGAACATTTATTACCATATATGTAACAAAGATTAGTAGCAAAACTATTCCTGTAAGAATAGTGAACTCACCGCCAAGATATGCGGTTAAAGAATAAAACGCCATAGAGCCGAAAAAGAAAAGTGAGGGAACAATAAGCGTTTTTCTGTCTGCCTTACCCGGCTTGATTGCAACGGTTATTGCTGCAATTAATGCAGTATTACAAATAATTGAGCCGATGGAGTTACCAAAAGCAATATCGCCAAGGCCCTCAACCGCAGAGGTTGCGGAAACCATAACCTCGGGCAGAGTTGTACCGATAGACACAACGGTTGCACCAATTAAAATTTCCGGAATTCTAAATCTTTTGGCAATGCCGCTGGCACCGTCAACAAACCAATCTCCACCCTTAATAAGACACATTAGTCCTACGATAAACAGGGGAATTACGTACCATTCCATATAAATACTCCTTTATTATTTAGCCATCACTGTAATTGTTTTAATTACAGGCTGTGCATCCTTTGAAATTGAACCGTTATTGTCTGTGGGCTTTGCATCCTCACAAATCTTATCAACTATCTCAATGCCCGAGGTGACGCGGCCAAATGCTGCATATGCGCCGTCAAGGCTTGGATATGTTTTATGAACTATGAAAAACTGGCAGGAGCCGGAGTTCGGTTCGTTTGAACGGGCCATGGAAATCACACCTCTTTCATGGGTCAGGGTGTTGATTACCTGGTTTTGTAAAAATTCGCCCTTAATGTCCGTTCCGCTGTCTCCTCTTCCATCGCCCTCAGGGCAGCCGCCCTGCATCATAAAGTTCTTCATTATTCTGTGGAAGGTAAGCCCATTATAAAAGCCCTCATTTGCAAGCTTTTCAAAATTTGCAACGGTGATTGGTGCCATATTGCCGTAAAGCTCCAATTCAATCACACCGTAGTTTTCTATTTCTATCCTTGCTGTATGAGTTACCTCGGGCTTTTTCTGAAACTCGGAGTCGATACAGGTTACTCTTATTGATTCAATTACAGGCTGATCTTTTGCTTCAACCAAGCCGCTGGCGGTTGACACCTTTGTACAAATTTCATCAACCACCTTCATACCTGAGGTTACAGTGCCGAATGCGGCATAATTACCGTCAAGGAAGGTAGAGTCCTCATGCACTATAAAGAACTGGCTTGATGCGGTATCATAATAATAATAGTCAGGAATGCTTCCGTTACTGCCGGAGCGAGCCATAGAAATAGTGCCCCTTACGTGGGAAATTGTGTTATTTGAGCCATTGTTCTTAAACTCACCAAAAATGTCCTTATCGCTTCCGCCTGTGCCGTCACCGTTTGGACAGCCGCCCTGCATCATAAAGTCCTCAATTATTCTGTGGAAGGTAAGACCGTCATAAAAGCCCTCATTTGCCAGCTTTTCAAAATTCAAAACTGTAACAGGCGCTACCTTACCGTATAAATCAAGCTCTATTGTGCCGTATTTTTTTATCTCAATAGTAGCCTTGTGCGTTACCTCAAATTCACTGTTTACGCCATTTGGATCCCCCGCATCATTACCGCAGGATGCGAAAATGCAAAGAACCAAGGACAGCAAAACAAGCAATAATATTCTCTTCATGCCTTATTTCTCCTTGAACAAGCAATTGTGCTTTTATTTTGATACGAAAATATTCTAACACACTTTTCACAAATAATCAATGAAATTTTTGTAATATTTGTATTGACTTTAAATTGAAGATATGGTATAATTTTTTCAACAAAAGTATCTTGGAGGATTACAAAATGGAACATATCAAGACAATTAAGACAGGTAACCTTTGCGAAAGCGCAAAGAATGGCGGCTGCGGTGAGTGCCAGACATCTTGCCAATCTGCTTGCAAGACAAGCTGCGGTATCGCTAACCAGCAGTGCGAAAACAGCAATAAATAATTGACGCACAAAGGGCTGTTTGGTATCAAACAGCCTTTTTAATTTTAAGATATACGGGGTATAAAATGGTACATCAATATAAATTAAACGGATACAACATTGTGCTTGACATCTGCTCAGGCGGGGTGCATGTTGTTGATGACGTTACATATGATATTATAGAAATCTTTGAAGGCTGCCCACGTGATGCGGTTGTTTCAAAAATTTGCGACAAGTATAATAATTTAAAAAAGGAAGAAATCGAGGAATGCTATGACCAGGTTTTGGAGCTTAAGAAAAGCGCCCAGCTTTTCACGCCCGACACCTTTGAGCCTATGGCAGACAAGCTGAAGCAGAAAACCGCCGGGGTAATAAAGGCGCTTTGCCTTCACGTTGCCCACACCTGTAACCTAAACTGCTCCTATTGCTTTGCATCCCAAGGCAAATATCACGGCGAAAGGGCGGTTATGTCCTTAGAGGTTGGCAAGCGCGCCCTTGATTTTTTGGTTGAAAACTCCGGCTCTCGCCACAACCTGGAG
>SVRE01000035.1 GCA_015065005.1 Oscillospiraceae bacterium | reverse complement strand
ATTCAGCAGTACGAAGCGGTATTCCTTTATATGTATGCCAAGAAGCATAATATTACGAAGGAAACCAACGTGCGAAATATGAAGGCTGCCATTGAAAAGGACAAGCGCAGAATTGTAGAGATCGATACGATGATTGAGCGTTTGTACGAGGACAACGTGCTTGGCAAAATTCCCGATGACCGTTTCTCCAAGATGATGGGCAAATATGAAGCAGAACAAAAAGCTCTGATAGAAGCAGTTGCAAAGGCAGAACACTCCTTAAAGGTATTTGAGCAAGACAAGGTAGATCTCCGCATCTTCCTTGAAACCATCCGAAAGTGTACCGACATTAAGGAGCTTACTCCCGAGATCGTCAACAGACTCATAAGACGAATTGAGGTTCACAACAGCGAGAAGATCGATGGAAGAAAGCGCGTAAAGCTTGACGTTTACTTTACGGCGGTAGGTCTGATCGATATTCCCGATGAAAATGAACTCCGTGAAATGATGGAAGAAATCCGTAGATCCGCATAAGGACTAAAAAACAAGAATACGGTATATCTCTTGCGAAATATACCGTATTCTTGCAAAACTGTCCTTTAGGGTACGACCCTAAAGAGTCGGTCTTTTGTTGGTTATTCATCTATTGCCATACTAACTATTTCGCCCGTAATTTTGTCAATGGTGTAGTAATATGTTCTGCCTTTCCAATATTCTGTAATACGTATTTCCCAATACCCATCTAATCTTTCGCGACAACTCGTTTCATACTCGAAAATTTCTGCGTATTTCACAAAGTAAGTGTAATAGTAGTGGTCATGTGCTATTTTTATAGCTTCGTTTTCTGATATGTTTTCATATTGTGGCACGCCATCCTCTAAATCTCTTGGATTGTAAGCAAGCAAACAGGCAACAGGAATTTTTCCGTCCTTGTTGCTTTTTTCAGTATCAACGACAAGATAAATCTCATCTCCTATATATTGGTCAAGGGAGATATATCTTCCGCTTCTGTCAAGAATGACATATGGCATATAGTTCCTGTGGAGGTAGTCATTCTTTATTCTTTCTATACTGAAATCCTCACCCTCTAAATGTATAACATCAGCATAGGTAAACGAATAGGAAAGCACCTCGCCGTCAATTAAAAACGAACTACCCGGATATGTTTCTTGTGTTAATATATACCCTGTGTGAACAATATTTAGTATATCTCCGGCGGTTATATCCTCTGGCACGTTAATTGTACCAAATCCACCCGATAAGTAGCTATCATCAAATAATAACACAGCGTAAGGGATATCATCACTCCAAGAACAGCCATAAGCATATGTTACCGGTAATCTGCTTGTATTAATGTCGCTTGGCTCGGCCTTTTGCGCCTCACCCTTAATGCCTATGTGTATGGTGCCACCATATCCATTGTGAAACCTAAGTGGAACAAAAAGTAGCATTAAATAGTCATCGGTTATGGGCTTGTCAATCTCAATCTTTATTTTGATTGCCTTGCCGGTGCTTTCATCATATTCAAGGCTCAATAAGTAGTCATTTATGTCTGTTGCGCTACCTTTGTTATGAATTACACTAAAGAAGTTAGCCTTGATAAAGCTTTCAGTAATCGCTTTCGACATAGGAATGTCAAGGTCTATGGCTATTTCAAACTCTGTTTCATTAGATACATAAGCATAAGGGAAAATTCTATCATAAAGGCTGTCATGTTCAATGGCAAATTCACGGCCATTATATGGGAAATAGTAGCCGTAAGCATTCTGCCCGTTCACTGTAACGTGCATCATGCTTTTGTTTGGCTCGGCAGGCTGGCTTGTCGGGCCATCGTTATTGTCACCATTGTCGGAAGGGTTGCTGCTAGTGTCGTCACTGGAATTGGAAGAGTCGCTACTGCTTGTGTCCTCTTTATTTGAACTGCTTGTAGTGGGCGCACTTGGCAAATTTGAACTGTCTGTGGAAGAGTTCTTGTCACCTGTGTCGCTTTGCTCCGTGCTATTAGTGGAGCTTGAGCCGATGCCTTGTGGCGATGTGCAGGACATAAGCAATGCCGAAATCATTATTGTCACCAAGAACAAAGATAGGAATTTTTTCATAATTAACCCTCCTTAATTTTCCATTCACTTAATAAGACGGATTTTGATGCTTGTTGGTTACACAAAATGAAGTTAAAAATACAGTTGCTATGTATATATCTCAAAAACAGAAAAGACCGCTTTCGCGGTCTTTTTGCTTTGGGCTCCCTTGCAAAGGGGCAATTTACAAGGGCTATTTAATTATAACGGCGTAGGAGCCTACCTGGGCATATCTTTGCTCAAACAGGTCCATGTCAACATCAAAAATATTTCCGCTCGGGTTAGCCAAGGTTACGGTATTTTTACCGTAATCGTAGCCAATCAACACAAGGGTATTGATGTTTGACTTTAAGTAGGTTTTTTTGTCATCTATAACTAAAGTGCGAAAAACTGAAGGGGTAGAGTCAAAATCTTCGCACGCCCAAACAATAACAGGGTTGCCTCTTGATACCTCATAATAGAGCATATCTATATTTATTCCGCTGAAATCCTGCGCATAGAAATTCCCACCGTTTATGCCAATGTACTTGTTTGCCGCATTTACAATAACGGGTGGCATACAGCCGTAGGAATTGTAGGTGTCCTTGGGGTTTCCTGCGTTGGCAACAAAAATATTTGTGTAATGGGCAGGGCCCTTGCTAAGATAAAGGTCGCTTAAGTCGCACTTGTCAATCTTGTGACCAAGGTAATTCAAAACCATACAAAGTGATGTTACCTCATCCCCACTTGGCAGCTCGGGGAATTTGGAAATAAGGTTTAATTCAAGTAGCTTATCCTTTGGCATTTTCATATAGCTTTCGCTGGCGAAAACAGTGCCGCTTGCCTGCAAAAAGTCAAGCCTGTCCCCCGTTAAGGTAGTAGAGGGTATATTTAAATAAGCATCAAGCTGTATGCTTTTATCTCCGTTAAAATCCATAATCGAGGAATGTGTGGCAATTAAATTGCTGGTGCCAACAAGGGTAGATGTGGTAATTTCTTGTTTAACTCCGTTTACGGAAATATATCCGCTTGTGGCGCTTGTAATCTGGTCTGGCGTATCTAAATAAACCTCAGCGCTTAAGTAAAGCTTCGGCTCGTTATCAAGCTTGTAAATAGACCATTCAATTCTTAGGTTAGTGTTTGTCAAATGCTCGCTTGCAATTGTGCCTGTCAAATCAATAGTTGGCTTTGGCGGCTCCTTGTCAGGCACGGTATCAATTACAGTGCTTTGTGACGTGCTTGTGGCGTTGTCGTTTTCAAAATCGTTTGCGTTAACGTAGAAAACCGCCGCGCAAATAACGCAAAGAACAATAAGTACAATGCAGGATAAGTATTTTTTCATAATTTTTTCCTTCCTTTATTTTCAAATATGTATGAAAGACCCCTTGTGCTTTTATTATACAGTAAAAAATTACCAATTCAACGGTAAACGGTTGACACAAAAGCTGCCCCTTCGACAATGCGACAAAATTATAAATAAAGAAATGTCGCAATAAAATAAAAAAGGGAAAATTCTGCGACAAGTAATATATGTTTCTTGAATTTTTTATGCGGATATGATATACTAAATATAATAAATTTGCAAAGAGGTAGCTATGAACATAGAGGAAAGAATTAACCATTTAAGGAAGCTGATTTCATACCATTCCAAAAGGTATTATGAAAATGACGCTCCCGAAATCTCCGACTTTGAATATGATAAAATGTTTGAGGAGCTGAAAAGTCTTGAGGCACAGCACCCCGAGCTTTATAGCGAAACCTCGCCAACACAGCGCGTGGGCGGTGCCGCACTTGACAAGTTTGAAAATGTTAAGCACGAGGTTAAAATGGCAAGCTTAACAGACGTTTTTGACATAGAAGCCCTTCGCAGCTTTATAAGAAAAACTAAGGAAGAGGTAGGAAACGGCACTACATTTTCCGTAGAGCCTAAAATTGACGGCTTAAGCGTTTCCTTAAAATATGTAGACGGTATATTAAAGGTAGGTGCTACCCGTGGGGACGGCATAATTGGAGAGGACGTAACAGCCAACATCAAAACCATTCATTCGATTCCTCTTGAGCTTAGCGAAAAGATAAATATTACCGTTCGCGGTGAGGTATATATGCCGCACAGCTCTTTTGAAAAGCTGAACAGAGAAAAGGAGCGTAACGGTGAAAACCTCTGGGCAAACCCAAGGAATGCGGCGGCAGGCTCACTTCGCTGCCTTGACTCAAAGGAAACCGCAAAGCGCGGTCTTGATATTTTTGTGTTCAACTATCAAGCAGGCGAATTTGAAGGGGTAGAAACCCATAAGGACACTATTGAAAAAATATCAGCTCTTGGCTTTAAAACAATTCCCCTTTTGACAGTCAGCTCAAATGAGGATGAAATTGTAAATGCGGTTATTGCCTTGGGTGAAAAAAGGGCAGAGCTGGAATTTGATATAGACGGTGCGGTAATTAAGGTTAACTCCCTTGAAAAGAGAAGGGAAATGGGTGAGGGTACAAGCACGCCAAAATGGGCGGTTGCCTACAAATACCCACCGGAGCAAAAGAGAACGAAGCTTATTGATATTGCTATCCAGGTTGGCAGGACAGGGGTTTTAACGCCAAATGCGGTTTTAGAGCCTGTTAAGCTGGCTGGAACAACGGTATCAAGGGCGACCCTTCATAATATAGATATAATTAAGGAAAGAGATATCCGCATAGGTGACACTGTAATTGTACAAAAGGCAGGAGATATAATTCCCGAGGTTGTAGGTAGCGTAAAGGAATTAAGAACAGGTGCTGAAGAGCCATACCAAATGCCAAGCGCGTGCCCTTCCTGTGGCGGCGAGCTTACCTATGATGATGCGGATGACTTTATTGATGACGGAGAGGATTTTACCTTAGGCGCCTTGCGCTGTACAAATCCATCCTGTCCTGCTCAGCTTGAAAGAAATATAATTCACTTTGCATCTAAAAAGGCAATGAATATTGAGGGCGTTGGTGAAAAATTTGTAAAGCAGCTCTTAGAAACAAATTTGATTCACGATGCATCCGATTTATATTATATTGACCCGTCTGAAATTGCCAAGCTTGACAGAATGGGAGAAAAAAGCGCGCAAAACTTTGCTTTAGCCCGTGAACAATCCAAAAAATCGGGCCTTGCCAGGGTTATTTTTGCCCTTGGCATCAGGCATATCGGTGAGGTTGCATCAAGTGAGCTTGCAAATAAATTCGGCTCAATAGATGCGCTGTTTACCGCCACCTTTGATGAGATAAAGGAAATAGGCGATTTTGGCGATATAATGGCAAAAAGCGTTATAGACTTTTTCGGCAAAAGCTCCACAAAATATATTGTGGAAAGGCTTAAAAACGCAGGAGTTGATACCGCCAACGAAATTAAAGAGATTTCAAATGAATTTGAGGGGCTGACCTTTGTTTTAACAGGCACCCTTGAAAATATGACAAGGGATGAAGCCTCTGAAATGATAAAGGCAAGGGGCGGCAAGGTTTCTTCATCCGTTTCTAAAAAGACAAGCTACGTTTTAGCAGGTGAGGAGGCAGGCTCAAAGCTTACCAAGGCACAAGCCTTGGGGGTTAAGATAATCAGCAAGGAAGAATTCCTTGAAATGTGCAAATAATAATACGAAATCTATGCCAAACCGGTTCGGGTCCGTCAGGCATAATAAATTTAAATGAAAACGTAGGGCGGGGGCTTGCTCCCGCCGAAATTCAAGGAAGGGAGAGGGGTTATGCTTGAAATAAGCCAGGGTGCCAAAAAAGCACTGAATATGCTTAATAGTGCAGGCTATGAAGCTTATATTGTTGGCGGCTGCGTCCGTGATATGCTTATGGGTAACAGAGCTAACGATTTTGATGTTACCACAAGTGCTATGCCTATGGAAACAAAAGCGGTTTTTAACGGTGAAAGAACGATAGAAACAGGCTTGAAGCACGGAACGGTAACCGTTGTTTTAAACTGTGAAGGCATAGAAATTACCACATACCGTGTGGACGGTGAATATCTTGATAACCGCCACCCCCAATGTGTTTCCTTTACAAGAAGCTTGAAGGAGGATTTATCAAGGCGCGATTTTACTATGAACGCCCTTGTTTACAACGAGGGTGAGGGCGTGCTTGACTATTTTGGCGGCAGAGAAGACATAAAAAATAAAATTATCCGCGCAATAGGTGACCCCAATAAAAGATTTACAGAGGATGCTCTGAGAATTTTACGCGCCATTCGCTTTTCCTCAACCTTAGGCTTTGAAATTGAAGAGAAAACAAAAAAAGCAATGCTTGAATGTAAGCATTTGCTCAAAAACATTTCCAAGGAAAGAGTAGCTGTTGAAATAAACAAATTTGTTCTTGGTAAAAACGTAAAAAATGCAATTTTGGAAAATTATGAAATATTAGGTGAAATCTGCCCCGAATTTCTTAAAATGCGCGGCTTTAATCAATGCAACAAATGGCACATTTATGATATTTTGGAGCATACCGCCGTTGCTACCTCAAGCGTCCCTGCCGATTTGCATTTGCGCCTTACAATGCTGTTTCACGATACGGGAAAGGTGCATACCTTTTTCAAGGATGAAAATGGGGTAGGGCATTTTTACGGTCATGGCGAAAAAAGCGCTGAAATCGTAAAAAAATATCTTGATGAATATAAATACGATAACCTTACAAAAGAAGAGGTTTACGAGCTTGTAAAGCACCATGATCTATATACTGAGGAGGATGAGGTTTTGGTTAAAAAACGCCTTAACCGTATGGGTAAGGAGCGTTTTTCTCAGCTTATAAAAATTCAAAGGGCGGACAATGCGGCGCAAAACCCGGAGCTTACTAAAATGGACCATTTTGACACCTTGGAAAAAATGGTAGAGGAAATCTCCTCTCAAAGCTGCTTTACCCTGTCCTCTCTTGACATTACAGGTAATGATTTAATAGCCTTAGGCTTTGTAGGTAAGGAAATCGGGGATGCATTGAGCATACTTTTAAATGAGGTCATTGAAGAAAAAATCGCAAACGAAAAGAAAGTCTTAATAAAAAGAGCAATTGATTTAAAATAACAATCTCCTCGTCTATTGCGTGGCTTTCGTAATACAACAAAAAAAGAAGCGAAATTTCGCTTCTTTTTTGTTAATTGTTTTGTAGCTGCATTTCAGCATTTTCCTCTTCTTTTTCAATTGGTTCTTCTGTATTTTCGTTTACATCCTTGCTTTTTGCGTTCGGATTTTTTGCAGTTGTTACAGTGACAATTTTGCACCAAAGCCTTTTAAAATCATCCTTTATTCCGCCTGCCTTTACGTGTCCAAAGAACCATTTTACATCCGCACCGAATTTTTTGTGGTCGAAAATCATACAAACCAAAAATGCAAGCGGTGTAACTATAATAAATACAGGGCAAATCAACCAGAACCAAGGCCAATATTTAATCGCCCCAATCTCGTGTCCGTAGCCGGAGCATGAAACAGGCAAGTGCTTAAAGCACTCAGGTGTAAAAACATCAAATATAGCGCCGATTGGGTCCATAGAGCCATCTTGGTTGAGCGGACCCCAAATGTAGGATGTGTTTTTGTAGTTTGGTATAAGATTACCGTTTCTTAACGGTATAAATCCAAGCTCGCTTTGGAATATTTGGTTGAGAATAATAAACAGCATAAGGAGCAAAAGTCCAACAGGCGCAACCCACACGCGCTTGTACGAAAGCTTATGCTTTTTAAGAAGCACCATAAGTAACGGAACCGCAAGGAGCATCCAGTGGTGATAGTAAAACCTTATAATATCAAAAAGCTCTGCCAATTGGTCCACCTTATCAATGGGCTCCTGAGGGTAGAACAGTGCTATAAGACCGCTTATAACACCAACGTAGAACATATAGTCCTTCAAATACTTGTTCCTGGTAAGAAACATAAAAGGGAACAAGGCTATATTAGCACCGCAAATGTTAACAAACCAGGAATCTCGCCAGCCGCGGTCAGTAATAACAAGCTCACCGTTTATAATTTCGGAATACGGTGGGATATTCATTTTTGCAAAATGCCATATAAAACCAATAGCCAAAAGAGCGAATAGTGCTAAGCTCTGTACAAATGGCGGTGCTTTCCTAAGAGCAAAATAAAGCCCGACAATAGCAGCGGCTGAAAGTAGTAGCCAAAAGAAATACCACCCGTTAAACATTTCAATAATCATATACACCTCTAATTGTGAACGGAATGTGTCCTGATATATTTTCTTTTTAATGATTTTAACACATTTATACACGAAATTCAACATTTGTAAATATATTTAATTATTTGTTAACAATTAAAAGTGTGCTTCAAGAAAATAAAAGGCCTTGCAAAGTGCCTTTGATTAAAAGACATTTTGCAAGGTCATATTATTATAATGTTGAAATTAAACGCTTCTTCTATCTATTTTATAGGTAGGAACAAGCTCTTTAACAAGATCCTTCATTTTTTCGCTCTCACTGTAAGCCTCGTCATAAAGCTTCTCCAAAGTAGCGAACAAATGCTCATCATCCATTTCAATAGGCTTACCAATGCTGATTCTGTCATTAGCGGTCTTTTCAAGACCCTCCTCAGCCATAAGTCTTTCTTCGTAGAGCTTCTCACCCGGGCGCAAGCCGGTTACCTTGATTTCAATATCCTTATCAGGCTCATAGCCGGATAGCTTAATAAGGTTAACCGCAAGGTCATAAATCTTAACCTGCTCACCCATATCAAGCACGAATATTTCACCGCCGTTTGCATAAGCGCCTGCTTGAAGCACAAGGCTTACAGCTTCGGGAATTGTCATAAAGTAACGGATAATATCCTTATGTGTAACTGTTACAGGGCCACCCTCTGCAATCTGCTTTTTGAAAAGCGGAATAACAGAGCCGTTAGAGCCAAGCACGTTACCGAAACGAACAGCAACGAACTGAGTTTTTGATTTTCTTGAGAAAGCTTGGATAATCATTTCGCAAACACGCTTTGTTGCACCCATAATATTTGTTGGGTTAACCGCCTTGTCAGTTGAAATCTGTACAAACTTCTTAACACCGTACTTGTCAGCGCACTTAACAACCTTATATGTACCAAGAACGTTGTTTTTAACAGCCTCGTTAGGGCTTGTCTCCATAAGCGGAACGTGCTTGTGTGCTGCTGCGTGGAATACAATGTCAGGGTGATATGTCTTGAATACATCATCCATCTTACCGCTGTCACGGATAGAAGCAATAAGAGTAAGTAAATTCAAGTTAGGAAGCTTGCGCTTCAATTCCTGCTCAATTTCATAAGCATTATTTTCGTAAATATCAAGAATAATAAGCTGCTTCGGGTTGTGTGTGGCAATTTGTCTGCAAAGCTCACTACCGATTGAGCCGCCGCCACCTGTAACAAGGACAACCTGCTCTTCAATATAGCCCATAACCTCGTCAAGGTTAACCTTGACAGGGTCTCTGCCAAGAAGGTCCTGTACGTCAACATCGCGCAACCTGGAAACAGAAACATCACCGTCAATTAACTGATATAAGCCGGGCAATGTTTTAACCTCGCAGTTTGTTTGTAAGCAGAGCTGTGAAATTCTCTTGATGTTTTTAGCACTTGTGGTTGGAATGGCAATAATGATAAGGTCTGCCGCAGTATCCTTGGCAATCTTAACAATCTGCTCACAGTTTCCAAGCACCTTGATACCCATTATGGTTGTTCCGATTTTGTGTGGGTCATCATCAACAAAGCCAACCGCACAAATATCAAGCTTGTCGCTTGTCTGTATCTCTCTTAAAATGGTTGTGCCGGCAATTCCCGCACCAACAATCAAAACCTTCTTTCCGTCAGCGCAGTTGCTCTTGAGCATCTTGATTTTAATAAGATGCATCACTCTGCAGGAGGAAATAATCAAGCATGCAAAAATAAAGAATACACCGCTTACAATAACCGCCCAGGGGAAGCTTGTCTTATCTTCAATTAGGTTAACCACTGTAAGTGAAACCAACAAAGCGGCAGAAATCAAAGCAACCCTGATAATCTCAGTGACACTTGCATGTAGCAATGAGGCTGAATACAGTCTTGTAAGGAAGGTAAACAAAAGAATAATCACAGCACCGACAATCAATGAAATGATTGCGTTGGAGTAAAGATTCAATGAATTATAAAGAAGCAGGTCTGCCAGAATTGTAGAAACAAATAAAGAGCAAACTAACCCTACTACCAGCAAAATAATCTTTGAAAAATTAGAAATAGTTTTCTTTTTCATAAAATCTCCTTTGTAAAAGTGTCGATAACGAGTATATTATAAAACTTTTTTACGAAAAAGTCAATAAAATATTAATATTAATGAACAAAATATTTAATAAAAGTCTTGAAAAACAGAAAAAAAGAGTGTATTATTATAATGTAATCGTATGTAAAAAACTAAAGGAGTATGAAAATGGCGTTTGAATTGGATAACGATTTTGAATCTGGTGTAGATATAAGAGTAATTGGTGTCGGCGGTGGCGGTAATAATGCAGTTAACCGTATGATATCTTCAAATATAAAGGGTGTTGAGTTTATTGCAATCAATACAGATAGACAAGCCTTGAACAGATGCGGTGCCGCACATAAAATTTGTATTGGTGAGGCTGTTACTAAGGGTAACGGCGCAGGCGCTAACCCTGAGATGGGTATGAGAAGTGCTGAGGAAAGCGTTGACGAAATCAGAGAAGCAATACAGGGTGCTGATATGGTATTCGTTGCAACAGGTATGGGCGGTGGAACAGGAACAGGTGCTACTCCCGTTGTTGCCCGTATCGCTAAGGAGCTTGGTGTATTGACTGTGGGTATTGTTACAAAACCATTTAAGTTTGAGGGTAGCAGGAGAATGACTCAGGCTGATGACGGTATTGCGGAGCTTTCAAAGTATGTTGACTCATTAGTGGTAATTCCTAACGAAAGGCTTAAGGAATTTACACAGGAAAAAATAACAATAATTAACGCTTTCGGCATAGCAGATGATGTTTTGAAGCATGGCGTAAAGAGTATATCTGACCTTATTAACGTTGCTGGTTTTGTAAACCTTGACTTTGCGGACGTTTCCTCTGTAATGAAGGACGCGGGCATGGCGCATATGGGCGTTGGTGAGGCAAGCGGTCCTAATAAGGCAATTGAAGCTGCGAAAAAGGCTATTGCAAGCCCGCTTCTTGAGACATCAATCAAGGGCGCAAGCGGAATACTTATCAATATAACAGTTTCTCCCGATGTTGGCTTGGATGAGGCTGATGCGGCATCAACCATGATTACTGAGGAGGCTGCACATAATGCAAACATTATCTGGGGTGTCAGCTTTGATGAATCACTTACAGATACAGTAAAGGTAACAATTATCGCAACAGGCTTTGACAAGGCGCCTGTAAGAAATGTTAAGGGTGGCTCAACCGATGAGGAGCTGGGAGATATTAAGCCCGTGTCCGAAATCAAAGAGGATGATTTCAGCGATATAATAGATATTATTAACAAAAACAGAGATAGAAGCATGCAAGAGGATTTTAGCGATAAGTATTAATTCCTCGTTGCACGGGACACTATATAATAATATTGTAGAGAATTTCCAAAAAGTCCGAGAAAAAGTTCAAAATGCAGCAAATTTTTGTTATAAATGTATAAATAACGTCAAAAATAATTAAGCATTGGTTTTGGTTTTTGTGCAAAACGTAGAAATTTGTTGCTTAAAATACTTGTTCTTGACTTTGGAAAACTCAAATGCTATAATACTGTTGTGTGTAAATGCGTAAATAAGGTATATTTGCGCCCATTTTCCACGCGCCCACAATGATACATCGTGCCGTTTGGCATTGACGTATAAACATTTATCACTAAAGAAGGAGGAACGAAATGCCAACCTTTAATCAGCTCGTAAGACAGGGTAGAAGCGATAAGGTTTACAAGTCCAAGACACCTGTACTCCAAACAGGCTTTAACACCTTGAAGAACAAAGCGATTGATCAGAGCGCACCTCAAAAGAGAGGCGTATGTACCAAGGTTACAACAACCACACCAAAGAAGCCAAACTCAGCTCTTCGTAAGATTGCAAGAGTTAAGCTCACAAACGGTATGGAGGTTACATCCTATATCCCTGGTATTGGCCACAATCTTCAGGAGCACTCAGTTGTACTTATCCGTGGTGGTAGAGTACGTGACTTGCCTGGTTGCCGTTATCACATTATCCGTGGTACACTTGATGCACAGGGCGTTGCAAATCGTAACCAGAGCCGTTCAAAATACGGCGCAAAGCGTGCAAAGAAGAAGTAATTCTTTATTTGCGGTGAGGTAACAAAAGTTAAAATTTAATCGTAGTTCCCAACTTGTAGCTGAATAAATGTTTATTATGTCAGTGACAACTTGCAGGACACGACGGGAGAATTTCTTTCGAGTACCAATGATATCATATTTTTAATGAAGGAGGGAAGTAAAGTGCCAAGAAGAGGTCAAATTTCCAAAAGAGATGTATTGCCAGATCCACTTTACGGTTCAAAGCTCGTAACAAAGCTTATCAACAACATTATGCTTGATGGTAAGAAGGGCGTTGCTCAGAAGATTGTATACGACGCATTCAAGATCGTAGAAGAAAAGACTGGTTTAAATGGTCTTGAGGCGTTCCAGGCAGCTCTTGAAAACGTAATGCCTGTATTGGAGGTTAAGGCTCGCCGTGTAGGTGGTTCTAACTATCAGGTACCAATGGAAGTAAGAGCAGAAAGACGTCAGACACTCGGTCTTCGTTGGATAACAACATATTCAAGAAACCGTGGTGAAAAGACTATGGCTGAAAGACTTGCAGGCGAAATACTCGATGCTAGAAATAGCTTGGGTGGTGCCTTCAAGAAGAAAGAAGAGACACATAGAATGGCTGAAGCTAACAAGGCTTTCGCACATTACAGATATTAATCCACGCCCCTTATTTTTTGAAAGGAAAAAACACAGATGGCAAGAGAATATTCACTTGAAAATACACGTAATATTGGTATTATGGCGCACATTGACGCTGGTAAGACCACTACTACAGAACGTATTTTGTTCTACACAGGTAGGACACACAAGATAGGTGAAACTCATGAAGGCTCTGCTACAATGGACTGGATGGAGCAGGAGCAGGAAAGAGGTATTACAATTACCTCCGCTGCTACAACATGCTTCTGGTCTGGTTCTGCACAGCAGTACAATCCAACACGTATCAACATTATTGATACCCCTGGCCACGTTGACTTCACCGTAGAAGTACAGCGTTCATTAAGAGTTCTTGACGGCTCTGTTACCGTTCTCTGTGCGAAGGGCGGCGTTGAACCTCAGTCTGAAACTGTATGGAGACAGGCTGATGAATATGGCGTACCACGTATGGCATACGTTAACAAGATGGACATCATGGGTGCAGACTTCTATAGAGTTGTAAGCATGATGAGAGAAAGACTACATGCTAACGCAGTACCGATTCAGTTGCCAATTGGCGCTGAAGACACATTTAAGGGTATCATCGACCTTTTTGAAATGAAGGCTGATGTTTACTATGATGACCTCGGTAAGGATATGAGAATTGAAGATATCCCTGCTGATCTCATCGACAAGGCAAATGAATACAGAGCAAACCTCGTTGAATCCATTTGCGAAACAGATGACGACCTTATGATGATGTACTTAGAGGGCGAAGAGCCATCTAATGAAGAGCTTAAGGCTGCTCTCCGTAAGGCTACAATTGCTAACAAGATAGTTCCTGTTGTGTGCGGAACATCATATAAGAACAAGGGTGTTCAGAAGCTTCTCGATGCAGTTATCGACTATATGCCTTCACCACTCGACGTTCCTGCTATCAAGGGTATTAACCCTGATACAGGTGATGAGGATGTTCGTCACTCCAGTGACACAGAGCCATTCTCAGCTCTCGCATTCAAGATTATGACTGACCCATTTGTTGGTAAGCTCTGCTTCTTCCGTGTTTACTCAGGTTCAGTTGAGGCTGGTACAACAGTTTACAACTCCTGCAAGGGTAAGAACGAAAGATTTGGTCGTATTCTTCAAATGCACGCAAATGACAGAAAAGATATCGACATTTGCTACGCAGGTGATATCGCTGCTGTTATTGGTGTAAGAAACACCACAACAGGTGATACATTCTGTGATGAAAAGAACCCAATCATCCTTGAGTCTATGGAATTCCCGGAGCCTGTTATCAGAGTAGCTGTTGAGCCAAAGACAAAGGCTGGTCAGGAAAAGATGGGTATTGCTCTTGCAAAGCTTGCAGAGGAAGACCCAACATTTAAGACCTACACAGACGAAGAAACCGGACAAACTATCATCGCTGGTATGGGTGAGCTTCACCTTGAGATTATCGTTGACCGTCTCCTTCGTGAATTTAAGGTTGAGGCAACTGTTGGTAAGCCACAGGTTGCTTATAAGGAAACAATTAGAAGACAGGCAGATGTTGACCACAAGTATGCTCGTCAGTCCGGTGGTAAGGGTCAGTATGGTCACGTTAAGATCATCATGGAGCCAAACGAGCCTGGTAAGGGATATGAATTCATCAACAAGGTTGTTGGTGGTGCTATTCCAAAGGAATATATTCCATGTATCGACCAAGGTATTCAGTCTGCTTCTCAGACAGGTGTACTTGCAGGATATAACGTAGTTGACTTTAAGGTAACACTTTATGACGGTTCTTACCACGAGGTTGACTCCTCTGAAATGGCGTTCAAGATTGCTGCATCTATGGCATTCAAGGAAGCTATGAAGAAGGCTGATCCGGTACTCACCGAGCCAATTATGAAGGTTGTTGTTGTAACACCTGATGATTACATGGGCGATGTTATCGGTAGCTTGAACTCCCGCCGTGGACAGATTCAGTCCATGGAGCCTGTTGCCGGTGCACAGCAGATTACTGCTATGGTTCCTCTTGCTGAAATGTTTGGTTACGCAACAACATTGCGTTCATCCACACAGGGTAGAGGTAACTACTCAATGGAGCCTGATCACTTTGCTGAGGTTCCAAAGAACGTTCAGGAAGATATTATTAAGGTTCGTGGACGTAACAACGATTAATTTTAAAATTTAAAAATAATTTATTTGGAGGATTATTCAAATGGCTAAGCAGAAATTTGAAAGAACCAAACCACACGTTAACATTGGTACAATCGGTCACGTTGACCACGGTAAGACAACTCTTACAGCTGCAATCACAAAGACACTTTCTCTTCAGGGTGGCGCTGAGTTTATGGACTACAGCCAAATCGATAACTGCCCAGAGGAAAGAGCAAGAGGTATCACAATCAACTCCCGTCACGTTGAGTACGAAACAGCAAATCGTCACTACGCACACGTTGACTGCCCAGGCCACGCTGACTATGTAAAGAACATGATCACTGGTGCTGCTCAGATGGACGGCGCTATCCTCGTTGTTGCTGGTACAGACGGTCCTATGGCTCAGACACGTGAGCACATCCTTCTCGCTCGTCAGGTAGGCGTTCCTGCACTCGTTGTATTCATCAACAAGTGTGATGACGTTGACGATGCTGAGCTTCTCGACCTCGTTGAGATGGAAATCAGAGACCTTCTCTCTGAGTATGAATTCCCAGGTGATGACATTCCGATCATCCGCGGTTCTGCAAGAAACGCTCTTATGAGCTCTAACGGCATTGACGCTCCAGAATACGATTGCATTAAGGAGCTTATGGACGCTGTTGACTCCTACATCCCAACTCCAGACAGAAAGGCTGATATGCCATTCCTTCTCCCAGTTGAGGACGTATTCTCAATCTCCGGCCGTGGTACAGTTGCTACAGGTAGAGTAGAGCGTGGTACAGTTAAGATGAACGACAACGTAGAAATCGTTGGTCTTACAGATGAGTCTAGAACTACAGTTATTACTGGTATCGAAATGTTCCATAAGCTTATGGACAGTGCTGAGGCTGGTGACAACGTTGGTCTTCTTCTCCGTGGTGTAAACAAGACTGATATCGAAAGAGGTCAGGTTCTTTGTAAGCCAGGTTCCATCAACCCACACACAAAGTTTGAGGGTGCTGTATATATCTTGACAGAAAAGGAAGGCGGCCGTTCAAAGCCATTCTTCACAAACTACAGACCTCAGTTCTATATCAGAACAACTGACGTTACAGGTATCATCAATCTTCCTGCTGACGTTGACATGGCTAAGCCTGGTGACAACCTTACAATCAGCGTTGAGCTCATTACTCCTATCGCTATTGAAGACGGTCTTAAGTTCGCTATCCGTGAGGGTGGTAGAACAGTAGGTTCTGGTAAGGTTACAAAGATTATCCAGTAATTACTACTTGATATAACACAAAAAAGAGCTTCATTTGAGGCTCTTTTTTGTTGCTTGTATTGACAACACGGTTATAAAACTGTACAATATAGATAGTATGTTTTAAGGAGCAATAATATGAAAAATTACTTTAAAAAATATGTATCTAATACGCTTGCATCTACTCAAAACCAGTTATATTTTATATCCGATGGTACAAAACAAAAGGGTAGAGTATATCTAAAGGCATTTTCCTCCGGTTTGTACGAATATAGCTTTTTGTTTGAGGATTCTATAGATAGCACATATGCTGACGGAAGTGTGTCAAAGGTGAATGAAACCTGTGGTGGCTGGACAATTCACAGTGCTAAGCTTTTAATTTGTGAGAACGATTATGCAGGGGACTTGTATGAAAAAATAGAGCCCAAAAAAGCTGTGGAGCTTACCTTTAACGGCAAGAAAGAAAAACAAGTAAATGCGGGTGAGATCTTTTGTTCTGATCCTGTGTCTATCAATATTGATAAGAGTGAGGATTGGTACTTAGAAATCGAGTTCTCGGGTTCTAAAATTCCATATTTTGAGGAAATAGTTGTCCCTACAAAGCGATTTGTTGACGGAGAATGGGTAACTGATAAGAAGGTGCCTGTGCCATCTATGGTTGGTGTTGCTCGTCAGGTGGAAAAGAAAATCGCCTTCCTTGGTGATAGCATAACTGAGGGTATCGGCACTGACTGTGGCAGTTATGAGCATTGGAACGCTAAAATTGCCGAAATAATTGGCGAAAAATATTCATATTGGAACTTGGGCATAGGCTTTGCAAGAGCGGCAGATGCCGCCTCAAACGGCGCGTGGCTGAACAAAGCTAAGCAAATGGATGTTGTAACTATTTGCTTGGGTGTAAACGATATGGGCAGTGGCTACAGTGCAACCGAGATTAAATGCAACCTTGAAAGTATAGTAAGAATTTTGCAGGATAACAAGGTAAGAACTATTTTGTTTACCGTGCCGCCCTTTGATTATCAAGGTGATGAAATTGAAAAATGGAAAAGCATTAACTCCTATATTTTGAATAACCTTTCCAAAATTACAGAGGTGTATGACGTAGTGCCGGTTTGGGGAGACAAAGCACCAAATGTACAGCACGCAATTTACGGTGGACATCCAAACGCACAGGGCTGTCTTGCCTTAGCTCTTGATTTTATTGAAAAAATTAAGCTTTAATATATAAAAAAGCCTTCTTTCAATCAAAAGAAGGCTTTTTTGCTGATTTTATAGCTTGTCATTAAGGCTATTATTAGCTGGACCGTCAAGCAAATCACCGTTTTCTTTAAATCGTGAGCCGTGGCAGGCGCAATCCCAGCTATGCTCAAATTTATTCCACTTAAGTGCACAACCAAGGTGCGGACATCTTTTTTTAGTAAAAGAAAGCCAACCGCCAAGTGCTTCAAGGGTATTTATTGCCAGCTGTGGCTTTAACATTGACCTGGAAGGGGAGAATAAATCCTTATACTTATTATCTTTACCCATTATCAAATCACATAAAAGCTCTGCTGCAACCATGGAAGATGTCATACCCCATTTGTTAAAGCCTGTTGCCACATATAAATCGGGTGTACAACGTGAATAATTTCCAATGTAAGGTATTCCGTCAAGTGTCATGCAATCCTGCGTTGCCCACTTATATACTATTTTATCACCGGGGAAATATTTATTTGCAAGTCTTTCAAGCCCTTGCCATGCCTCACTTTTTTTGCCTGTTCTGTGTCCTTCTCCACCTAAAATGATATATTCACCGTATCGTCTTAGAGAAAGACCGTATTTTGTATCGTTAACATACATTCCATTTAAATCATAATCTGATTTGAGCGCTAAAGCGTAGGAACGGTGCTGATACATTTTCAAAAAGTATAAGCCGTGCTTGTTAATAAAAGGGAAGTGTGTTGCAACAATAACCTTGTTTGCCGATATTTTATGCCCGTTAACAATAGCTTGTGTTCCTATCATTTCGCCTACCCTACTGTTTTCGTAAATAATTAAATTCTTACATATGGCAGAAATAAACTTCAAAGGGTTAAACGAAGCTTGCTTTTTAAATTTAATTCCGCATTTTGCGTCAAATGGAATATCAAAATCATATATAAGCTCAGCATCAATACCGATTTCTCTTAAATAAGAGTATTCCTTTTCAATTTTTTCTTTATCGTTTAAGGTAAATACATAAGAATCTGTTTCTTTAAAATTGCAGTCAATATCTTTACACAAATATTTAAATTTTTTAATTGCATTTTCATTTGCTTCATAGTAAAGTCTTGCAGCATCAATTCCCAAATTTTTTGAAATTTTACCGTAAATCATCCCGTGCTGTGAAGTTATTTTTGCGGTTGTATTTGCAGTAGTTTTGCTACAAATCCTCTCAGCTTCAACCAATACATAATCAATATTATTCTTTTGCAGCATATAAGCACATAATATACCGCAAATCCCACCTCCGATTATAAGCACATCAGTACTAATATCCTTGTCAATGGCAGGAAATACAGGAATATCACAGTTTTCTTTCCAGATAGAATTCATAAAATCACCTCAAAACAAGTATTCCCAAGTCGAAAATTTTTATTATATGTTTAAAAATGCTCCTTATGAATATCTATTAATATGAACATATGAACAAATATATATAAAAAAGCCCCATTTTGGGGCTTTTTTGAACTTTTTTATAAAATTATACAGATTAAACCGTTGGACCCTTCATTAATTACTCTTGCCAAGGTGTCAGAAAGCTTTGCCCTTGATTCCTCAGATATATGCTCCAGCTTAGCTTCTAATCCATCATTAACAAGCTCATACAAGGATTTGCCAAATATATTAAAATCCCATATTCTTTGTGGTTCCTCCTCAATTTCTTCTATCATGTTTTTAACAATTTCCTGTGCTTGCTCTTCTGTACCAACAATTGGGTTTATCTCAGTTTCGATATTAGCTTTTATTAAATGGATTGAAGGGGCTGTGGCCTTTAGCTTAACACCGTAACCGCCGGATTGACGAACCATTTCGGGCTCTTCAAGTGACATGTCCTCAACACTTGGTAGCACAATTCCGTATCCGTTTGTATTTACCTCATCAATGGCTTTTGAAAATTTGTCAAATTCCTTTTTAGTTTCAGCTAAGTTTTTAATGTTTAAGAACAAGTCCTCATCATCCTTGATTTCAAATCCGCACAGCTCGCTCATAACCTTATAGTATAATTCAGGCAATAGCTCAAGGGTGATTTCTATCTCACCGCTGCCTAAATTACATACTGGGCTTGGCTCTTTATATACATTTTCATTTTCCTTTAAAATGCTTATACAATCTTTGACATCATCAATTTTCCTAACCTTCAAAACAGCTGCCTTTACTGTGTTGATTAAGCTTTGCTTGAGCCAATGGGTATCTTCGATGGACGTGAAATATTTCGGAAAATTAAATTTTATCTCATTAATGCCAAATTGACCGAGCAAAAGCTCAATAATACCGTCAAAATCCTCATTTGTCAGCTCCAAAGCATTTACCAAAGCAACGGGAGAAGAGTATTTTTCCTCAAGGGACAGGGCAAGCTCTCTTGCTTCCTTTGAAGTGGGATTGCTTGAATTCAATATTATAACAAATGGCTTGTTAATCTGCTTAAGCTCATTAATTACCCTTTCCTCAGCCGCTAAGTAACTACTCCTCTCAATGTCGCCGATGGTGCCGTCAGTAGTAACTACAACACCAACGGTTGAATGGTCATTTATAACCTTTTTGGTGCCAAGCTCTGCGGCACGCTCAAATTCCATCGGCTCCTTGTCCCAAGGGGTCATGACCATTCTCGTTTCGCCGTTTTCCGTAGCTCCTATGGCACCGTCAACCAAATAGCCGACACAATCAATCAGTCTGACCTTCATTTTTGAAGAACCGATAGTAACCGAAACTGCCTCATCAGGTATAAATTTCGGTTCAGTTGTCATAATAGTACGTCCGGAGGCACTTTGCGGTGTTTCATCAAGCGCGCGCTCTCTGCTGTAGCCCGCCTCCATATTAGGTATAACAACAGTGTCCATAAATTTTTTAACAAAGGTAGATTTTCCGCTTCTTACAGGTCCAACAACGCCTATGTAAATTTCGCCATTGGTCCTTTTTGCTATGTCCTCATATAAATTCATTACAAAACCCGTCCTTTTCGCAATTTTTAGTAAAAGATATTCATAAAAATGAAGAAATATTACACAAATCACTGAAAGTGTGATAAAATACAAATATAAACCTTAAGGAGAATAAATATGAGTTACGCAAAAATACAAGAAAAATTAATTGACAGCCATTTACATATTGAAGCGTGGGAGGATGAAAACGGTGTATCCTTCATGGACGGATTTGATGAATATATGGAAAAAATGGGAATACATGCAATCAACATAGCGTCCTTGCCCTCAGGCAAAAACAGAAATGTTAGTAATAATATAATGTTGGCATTTTTCAAGCTTGCACACAAAAACGCATTTGCTCACGGCGGCCTTATCTATAACGAATACCCTGCACCGGATAAAATGCCGGAGGGTATGGATTTTGTTACACAGTATAAGGAGCTTATGGAAATAGGCTTTGACGGTATCAAAATGCTGGAGGGCAAGCCAAG
>SVRE01000034.1 GCA_015065005.1 Oscillospiraceae bacterium | reverse complement strand
GAATACCACTCGACGCGAGCCGAATATCACTGCATAGCAATATCACTCGCCACAGGCGAATAGAACTGGCGTGATACTCCGATAAGAGTATCACGCCAATTGCCGTACTCCTTTTATTGTAGGGCGGGGGTTTATCTCCCGCCGCCTTGTTAAATTTATACCGTTTACAAACGGCGGCAGCAAGCCACCGCCCTACGATATTTGCGGCAGGTAAAACCTGCTTTGTGGTAGGTACCCGTTGGCACCGCTTTTATCTTGTTTTTTTGTTTTTGTCCCTCTTTGGCTCGGGGAAAAGGCACTTAAAGCCCTTGACACCGAGAATATAGGAAACAAGGGAAACGACAGCGCCGGGCAAGATTGTGCCAACGTATATAAAGGATTTCGCAACCGCCCCTAAGCCTGCAATATTTGTAATTGGCATATACATCGCATTATAATAGTGGGAAATAAACCTGAACACCGCATAGGCGTTGTTTGCAAAGGATGCATCCTCTGTTACAAAGAAGGAAAACAGCAAGGAAAGCACACTTGTAACCAGGAACAAAGCATTACCAAGAAGGTAAAGCCACAAGCCGTTTAACAGATTGGGGCTTAATCTGCCACCGTCAATCTTGATTTTGTCACTTGCTCCCCTTTCCCACATTGCAGTGTAAATCAAGGAAAAGTACATAAGCACAGTAATAATGCCCGCTATGTAAAACACCGCATCGTTCCCTATTTTTGTGGACAAAAGCTTTGAGGTGATAAGCACAACCAGGGCAAAAATCATCATACCGATATGGTTTATAAACAGCTTTGATATGCTGTCCAAATTTTCTTTTATATATTTTATCATTTTTTGTTCCTTTTTAATTTATTTGCTACATATATTATAAAGGCTTGGGGTGAAAATTTCAATATGTTTTAAAAATTTAATATTTTTGATACAAAAGATATAATTTATGTGCTACAATGTAATTATACAAAATATTAAGGCGGTGAAAAATGGCTACCTTTCCACTTGAGCAGATGCCACAGTTAATCAAGGATTTTGCTGCATATAAGCTGACAATACAAGCCTGCTCCTCTAAGACTGTTGATGAATATCTTTGCGATTTGCGTCTGTTTTTCAAATACATATATGCAACCCGAAACAGAATTTCTCTATTTTCCGAATTTTTTGATAAAATCGACCTTTCCCGTTTGGATAACGATTTCATTTGCTCTGTAACTACGGAGGAAATATACGATTTCTTTATTTATCTTACCAACGAAAGGCGCAACGGTGCCTCGGCGAAATCAAGAAAGCTTTCTGCCATTAAGGCATTTTATAAATTTATTTGCCAGAAAAAGCGATTGATGGACAAAAACCCTGCCATTGATATGGAGGGTCCGAAAAAAAGGCAAGCCCTGCCAAAGCATTTATCTATGGAGGAAAGCCTATCCCTTCTGGATGCGGTTGAGAGCGACACGGAGTCACAATCCAAGGAGCGTGACTACGCAATTATAACCCTTTTCTTAAACTGCGGTATGCGTTTGTCTGAGCTTTGCGGTATTAATTTAAGTGACCTTGACAGGGAGCTTCGCTCCTTACGTGTGCTGGGTAAGGGTAACAAGGAGCGAATTGTGTACTTAAATGACGCCTGCCGTGATGCCCTTAACAAATATTTGCCCATCAGACGGGATGAAAAGTACAAGCGTGCAAACACCAATGCCCTTTTTGTAAGCAAGCAGTATAAGCGCATAAGCAACAAAACGGTACAGTGGCTTGTTTACAAGTACCTTTCCTTGGCGGGGCTTGAGTATAAGCACTACTCCACCCATAAGCTAAGGCACACCGCCGCCACCCTTATGTACCAGACGGGCAAGGTTGATGTGCGTGTGCTGAAGGAGATTTTAGGCCACGAGCAGTTAAACACCACACAGATTTACACCCACGTATCAAACAAGGGTATGCAGGATGCCATTAACAACAACCCCTTGGCAAGCGTGAAAAGGAAGAAAAAGGACAGTTAAAATTTTACTGTGTCAACAACCATCGGGATTTTTTGTGAATTTTTCACAATTTTCATTTAACTATTTTGTGCAAAATCACTATTGACAGATAAGGTGAAAATCTATATAATTATAAAGGCAATTCGCCAAGAAGTAATTTTTGGAATTTAATCGATTTAATTTTAAGGAGAATCCACTATGTTTGAGAAATTAAAGAATATCTTAGTTGAAGAGCTTTCACTTAACCCTGACGATATAACAATGAACGCTGAGCTTGCTAATGACCTCGGTGTTAACTCTTTGGAGCTTGCTGACCTTGTTCTTCTTTGTGAGGATGAGTTCGGTCTTGAATTCAGCGAGGATGATATCCACAAGTTCATCACTGTTGGTGACGTTGTTGAATATCTTGAAGCAAACGCACAGTAATTAATAAAAAAGGACACGGTATCGTGTCCTTTTTTTATTCTGCCTTAGGTGGCTGTGGCTTTGTTGTGCCGTAAGCATCCATAGTTATTTTAACATTATTGTTGTCAGTGGCAGTGGTTGCCTTTATTTCAGTTATTTTGCCGTTATTCATTGTTACCTCTACGCTTGAAAAGCTAAGGAGCCCGTTGGTTATGTCCTGCGCCACGTAGCACTTTTTTACGGCATCATAGGTAAAGCTGTCATAAAAATGATACAAATCCAAGCGGTAGTCAACCAAAAGATTTTCGCTTGACATTATATCCGCCCCCGAAACGGTTGTAAAGGAAGCCTCCTCTATTGTTTGCTCGGGGGAGCTAAAGGTCCACCTCATTGTGCCTTCCTGGTACACTGCGGAATATATGGGCTCAGAGCCGTTTGTGCTTGAAACAGACACCATATATATTGTGGCACCGTCTGCCTGAATGGAGTATTCCGTGCTGAAGGTGTCCCCTCCGTAAACAATGCTCTCGCTGATTTTAGCTGTTACGTTTTTGAAATTTTCGCTGAAAAATGCACTCTCCCACTCTTCCTTAGTCACTGTCGGTTTATCGGGCATTTTGTACGGCTCTTCCTTTTTTGCGCTGCAAAACTTACAGGTATAGGTCTTTACTGCATCATTTGCGGCTGATGCGGTTATTTTACCATCATCCCACTTATGCTCCTCTTTTTCTATCTGCTCCTCACAGCCATCATAGGTGCATTTAAACCAGTGATAATCACTGTCCCTGCCCAAATCCCCTTTTTTGTGGGTGTGGGCACAGCCTGACAAGGCTATGCAAGATATGAGTAACAGCGCCAAAATAATTTTCTTCATTTCCCTCTCCTTATTTTTGCTTTTATTATTTTAGCATTTTTATGTACCTTTGTCAACTAAATAAAAAGCGACCTGCTTTTACAGGCCGCATATACTTTATTTATTCTGCATCAGCTTAATGTACTCGCCAATAATTTTAGCCGCGCCCGCGGTACCAACCGCGCTTGTGTCTATCATAAGGTTATAGTTTTCGCTCTTGCCCCATTTAAGTGAGGTGTAGTAATTATAATAGTTTGCCCTGCGCTTGTCGGTTTTGTAAATCAACACCCTTGCATCGTTTTCTCCAATGCCTTCCTTCTCCGCTATCCTCTTGACACGGGAGTCAATATCCGCATAGATATAAACCTTAATTACCTTTTTGTAGCCGTTTAAAATGTAGTCTGCACATCTGCCAACAAATACGCTGGGGGCTTTCTCCGCCTCCTCCTTGATTATATCGGCTTGAAGATTGAAAAGCTTGTCATTTACGGGCATTTCGTAGGGAGACATATTGATGGACAGGGGGTACATATCAAAGTTGCCAACAGCTATTGAATACAAAAAGCTGGGGGTTACGTCCTCATCTGCTTTTTTAAGCACATCTAAATCAATACCTGACTTTTGCGCCGCCAGCTCAATGAGGCTCTTATCGTGAAATGCAAGGTTATACTCCTTTGCAAGAAGCTCACCAACCTCACGTCCGCCGCTGCCATATTGCCTGGCAATTGTTACTATAACATTGTCCTTCATAAGATACCTCCTTTAGTGCTTTAAAGCAACGAAGTGCTTTTCTTTATTTTAACCAATTTTGAATAAAATTGCAAGAAAAAATTCATTTTATTCAAAAAATATGGTAATTTATATAAAAATCATATCTTTTTAAGAATTTTTTAAGACTCAATTTTATTTATTTTAACTAAAAACCGTAATTTTCACTGTTCCTTCATAGTAAATAAACCACAATGTTAAACATTTATTGAAAAACTATTGATTTTATTTAAAAATTGTAGTAAAATATATGCGATAAAATTTTTAGAATAAGTTAAGGAGATTTAATTATGTTAGTTTCAGCAAAAGAAATGCTTGAAAAAGCAAAAGCAGGCAAATATGCCGTAGGTCAGTTTAACATCAATAACCTTGAGTGGACAAAGGCTATCCTTTTGACAGCTCAGGAGCTTAACTCACCTGTTATCCTCGGTGTTTCTGAGGGTGCGGGCAAGTATATGTGTGGCTATGACACTATCGTTGGCATGGTTAAGGGTATGATTAAGTGCTTGAACATCACTGTTCCTGTTGCTCTCCACCTTGACCACGGTTCATACGAGGGTGCTAAGGCTTGCATCAACGCAGGCTTCTCCTCCGTTATGTTTGACGGCTCACACTACCCAATCGAAGAAAATATCAAAAAGACACAGGAGCTTGTAAACGCTTGTAACGTTCTTGGCATTTCACTTGAGGCAGAGGTTGGCTCTATCGGCGGTGAAGAGGACGGTGTTGTTGGCGCAGGCGAATGTGCTGACCCAGACGAGTGCAAGATGATTGCTGACCTTGGCGTTACAATGCTTGCTGCAGGTATCGGTAACATCCACGGTAAGTACCCAGCAAACTGGGCAGGCTTGAACTTTGATGTTCTTGGCGCTATTTCCGAGAAGGTTGGCGATATGCCTCTCGTTCTCCACGGTGGTACAGGTATTCCGGAAAGCATGATTAAGAAGGCTATCTCCCTTGGCGTTTCCAAGATTAACGTTAACACTGAGTGCCAGCTTTCCTTCGCTGCTGCTACAAGAGCTTATGTTGAGGCTGGTAAGGACCTTTCCGGCAAGGGCTTCGACCCAAGAAAGCTTCTCGCTCCCGGCTTTGAGGCTATCAAGGCGACAGTTAAGGAAAAGATGGAATTGTTCGGTTCCGTTAACAAGGCGTAAATCTCGCTTTCAATTGGCGGGGCGTCGAGGACGTCGCCCCCTACAATTATATTGTAGTGAGGACCCCAAAAATTTCAAAGGACACTTTTTCAAGTGTCCTTTTTGCAAATATAAGTGAGTTTAAGATGAATAAAGAAAAAGAATTGCCAAGGCGAAAGCACCCAAGGCTTGACAATTATGACTATGGTTCTTGCGGTGCATATTTTATAACAATTTGTACACAAAACAGGAAATGTCTGTTATCACGCATTGTAGGGCGGGGGCTTGCTCCCGCCGATTTTGGCGTCACAGAATACACCACATTTGGGAAATTTGCGGAGCAACAATTATTTTTGCTTGAAAAACGCTACCCATTTCTTACAATAGACCAATACGTGATTATGCCTAATCATATTCACGCAGTTTTCATTTTAAACAGTGAAACGGCGGGAGCAAGCCCCCGCCCTACAATTATGGATATTGTTTGCGCCTACAAATCATTAACAACGAGAGCGTGTAAAAAAATCGGCTTCACAGATAAACTGTTCCAGACCTCTTTCTACGAGCATATTATCCGTGGCAGACAAGATTATGAGGAAATCAAAAAATACATCCACGAAAACCCTGCGCGTTGGTTTTATGATGAGCTATATGCAGAAGAATGAATCAAAAAGGAGTACGAGAAAAATGCGTGATGTTCTTATCAGAGAAATAAAATAAGGGTATGGGCATAGCCCTGTGCATTTGTTAAACAAATGCGAAACTTGCTATAAAAACAGAAGAGAGAGTAACACGGTTACAAAATTCCGTGAAGCTCTCTCTCTTTTTCTGATTTTTTAGTGATATTCTTTGCTTTCGCAAAGAGTGATATTATTGCTACCGCAATAGTGATATTGAAGCCTTGCGGCTTCAGTGGTATTCTATTCGCCTTAAAACTCGCGAAGCGAATACCACTCGACGCGAGCCGAATATCACTGCATAGCAATATCACTCGCCACAGGCGAATAGAACTGGCGTGATACTCCGTTAAGGGTATCACGCTAAAGCCCGTACTCCTTTTGTTTTGTTATCTGTTAAAGCAGCCGCGGAAGAGGTTGCATATGCCGCAGCCGTTGGTTCTGTTACGTCTGCCACCGCCGCAGCCGTTGGTTCTGCTATCACCACAGCTGTTATTTCTATCTCTTCTGTGGCAGTCTGTATTTTCCCAGCTGCGCGCTCTTTCGCACCTGTCCCTGTATGGGCAGGGGCATTCCCAGCTTTCTTGGTCATTTCTTCTGCTTGTATATTCGCACATATTGTCACTTTAGTCTCACAAGATATAAGCCCACTGTCGCAAGGCGATAAATCCGTGAGGCTATCCTTATGATTATTGAGGCAATTACGCCTCAATATCATACTATGAAAATTTTCGGGAAATACTACAAATTACAGCAAGAATTTTACTTTATTTATCTTTACGTCAGCGGAAGAGGTGAATGTTAAGGTATGCTCACCCTGCATAATGGAAACGTGGGATTTCATAACCCCTGTGCCGCCGTCTGTTCCCTTGGCAACAAAGGTGCTCTCGCCGCGTCCGTCAATGCTTAGGCTTACCGCAATCTGTGCAAGGCTGTTAAGCGGTGATGTAAACTCAATTTCCACAATATACTTGCCTGACTTTTCAAAGCTATGCTTTTCGCCCTCGCCAATGCTTGCCTCAATTTCCTTAAGAACAGCCATATCGCTTGTATCAAGGCTTGAAATATCGTATTTAAAGCCGTTTGCCTTAAACCTTTCATATGCGTGGGTGTACATAACAAAGTTACAGATGTTAATAGCGCACGCCTGTAGCTCTGCCCTTGTAAGATAGCCGTTTTCAAGACTGGATTCCAGGTTGTCAACGTGGGTCCTTGCATTTTCCATTACCATATAAACGTCATTCATTGACTTAACCATGCTTGCAAAGTCGCTTGTGCTTGTTGTACCGTCAAGGTTGGTAATATGCGCCCACCAGTCTGTCATAACAAAGCCGTCATAATTCCACTCGTCACGCAAAATTGTCTTTGTCATATCGTAGTTTGACGCCGCGTGGAAGCCGTTTACAGAGTTATATGCGGTCATAATTGCCTTTACATTGCCCTCTTTAACTGCAATTTCAAATGGGCGGGCATATATTTCTCTTGCTGCACGCTCTGACAAAACGGAGTCATTTGTATGCCTGTACCATTCCTGGCTGTTTGCCATAAAGTGCTTGATTGTGCAGTAAACGCCTGCCTTTGCAAGTCCCTTGGAAATAGCGCAAGCCATTTTTCCTGTAAGATACGGGTCCTCGGAAAAATACTCAAAGTTTCTGCCGTTCAACGGACTTCTGTGAATATTGATGCCGGGACCGAGAATTACGTCAATTTCATATGCGGTCATTTCCACACCCTCAAGGGCGTACAGGTCTTCAACGAGGGAATCGTTAAAGCTGCAAGCCAAGCAGGTGCCGTTTGGCATACTTGTTGCCAAAAGACCGCTGTCCATTCTTATACCCGAAGGGCCGTCTGTTGTACAAACAATCGGAATACCGTAACCAATCAGCTCATCAGTAATGCCGCCAAAGCAGGAGCCTGTACCCGGGGTAACCTTAGGGCTGTTCATTCCCTCACCGCGAACAATACAGCAAAGCTCCGTATCGTTAAGCTGAGCCACAAAATCTTCAACCGTGCTCTTTCCCGTGCGCACATCCTCAAGCTTAATGCCCTTGTTGCCTGTATACGGAATTTCCTTTGGTAAGCCCGCATTGATTCTGTCCTTAATATCATATGTACGTGTAGGCACGCTTTCATACTCAGCCACACCGCCATTTCCCGCCTTAAGTCTTTCAAATTTCTTAACGGGAGACAGGGCTTCATAACATTTTTCCACGACACGTGTCGCATTTTCCATGTGAACATACACTGCGGTTGCATCGCTTACGCTGTTGCCGAGATAGATAATGTACTGTCCCGCCTCAAGAACGTAGCAGGATTTATTTCCTGTAATTCCGCTGTCATCATAAGCGCGCATTTTGTCTATTTCAAATTCAAGGGTCAGAGTTTCTTCCTCGCCTGGCTTTAGCTCCTTTGTTTTTGCATAAGCAATAAGCTCCTTGGCGCTTTTACCAAGCTTGCCGTTTGGCGCGCCAAAATAAGCCTGCACAACCTCCTTGCCCGCATAATTTCCGATATTTTTAACTGTTGCATTTATAGTGATTTTGCCATTTTCGCCTTGACACGTGGCTGTAATTTCAAAATCCGTATAGGAAAGACCGTAGCCGAAGGGGTACAAAACCGCACCCTTGTTAAAGGTTTCAAAATAACGGTAGCCAACGTAAATATCTTCCTTGTAAATGTTATACTCCTTGCCGCCGAAGTTTGCGGTTGATGGGTAATCGGCAATATCGTAGGCAATAGTGTCGGCAAGCTTACCGCTTGGGCTCACCTTACCAAGCAACAAATCCGCACAGGCACGTCCGCCGCACATACCGCCCTGCCATACGTAAAGCACAGCGGAAATGTCATATTTCTTAACCCATTTCATATCAATAACTGCGCCAACATTAAGCACAACTATTGTTTTTTCAAACACAGAGCTGACCTTTTTTATCATTTCCTCCTCAAGTGGGGACAAAAGGTAGCTGCCCTCTGTGGCGGAATTATCCTTATCCTCGCCTGCGGTACGTCCGATAACAATTATTGCCTTGTCACCGAATTTCCTTGCATCTGCAACAAGGCTATCACTCAGCTCCATTTCCTTCTGGCACCAGGGCTCCTGGCCCCAGCCGTGACCGTAATCAAAGGGATTATCCTTCTTCCACTCCTCATAAACGGCAAGAAGCTCCTCATTAATTTCAATGTCCCGACTCTTTTTAAGCTCGTCAACAATATTGGTAACATACTTTACGTTAACAAGTCCGCCTGAGCCTGTTCCGCTTTTGTAATATTCCCTCTGAATTCTGCCAAAAACAGACACCCTGTCCCCTTTTTTCAGCGGAAGAACGTTATTTTTGTTTTCCAAAAGCACGCTGCCGTCCATAGCGGAAAGATAAGAATACTCCTCAAGCTCCTTTATGGAATCCTTTGGTAATGAGCCTAAATCATAGCCCTTGTAATTGTTAAGCTGATATTTCATAGCTTCCTCCGAATAAAATGTCTTTACTAAATTTTAGCACAGTTTTTCCGAAAATACAATACAAAATAAAAAGACCCTTGAAAAAGGGTCAATTTATTACTTAATTTCTTCCTCGAAGGCCCCAGCCTCATCATCATCAACTGTGACAGTGTAGGAGCCCTCAATTTTCTTCATTTCATCAATGCTGATTTCTTTACCGCAGACGGGACAATGAAAATCCACAACACGAACCTTAACATCTCCTATGGTGTATGGGTCTATATCAAATTTCTTTGCCTCTTCTGATTTTGCATTAACAACAAGCGTTGTTTTTGTCCTTTTAAGCCTTGATTTGCAATCGGGACAATAATGCTTTTTAAACACAGTATAAAGAACATCATCCTTGATATGCTTAGTACCGGAAATCATAAGATGTCTCCTTAACAGGTTTTTTGCTTGCTTATTATAGCACAAGTTTTTCAATTTTGCAAGTATTTCTTGAAATGGCACCGCATATATGTTAAAATGTAAAAAAAGTCAAAGGAGATTTTATGAAGAGAGCAAGTGGCGTTTTAATGCATATTTCCTCCCTTTGGGGGGATTATTCCGAGGGTGCTTTTTCCAAGAGTGCCAAGGAATTTATAGATTTTTTGAGCGATTGCAAAATTAAGTATTGGCAGGTTTTACCCTTCTGCTTGCCTGATGAGTACAATTCCCCGTACAAGTCCTATTCCGCATTCAGCATAAACCCTTATTTTATCGACCTTGACAAGCTGTACAGACGTGAGCTTATCACACGGGCGGAGCTGAACGAGGCAAAGCAGAAAAGCCCTCACGCCTGTGAGTTCAACAGGCTCCTGCGTGAAAGGATTGCCCTGCTTACCAAGGCATCAACCAGGTTTTTGGAAAAGAAAACACTGGAGGAATTTTACGAAAAGCATCCCCAAACCGCTAAGTTCTGCGAGTTTATGGCGTTGAAGGCTTCAAACAAGGACAAGGATTGGTGGGATTGGGATAACCAAATTCCAAACAAGGAAGCACTGCACGCCTGGAGATTTATGCAGTATATCGCCATAACACAGTGGCTTGAAATCAAGGAATATGCAAACGGGCGTGATGTTAAGATTATCGGTGATATTCCTATTTACGTTGCCCTTGATTCCTCGGACGTGTGGGCAAACCCCCGGGAGTTTCAGTTAGACAAGGACTGTCAGCCAACAAATGTGGCGGGCTGTCCACCCGATTATTTCAGTGAGGACGGTCAGCTTTGGGGAAATCCCTTATACAACTGGGATAAAATGAAGGAAAACGGCTACCGCTGGTGGAGACAAAGGCTTGAATTTATGTGTGAGCTTTTTGACGGTGTCAGAATTGACCATTTCAGAGCCTTGGAGAGCTATTATTCCATCCCCGCAACGGAAAAAACCGCAAGGAACGGCAAGTGGGTCAAGGGCCCGGGGATGGATTTTATCAATGCCATTTCTCCCATATGTAAGGATAAGCTCATAATTGCTGAGGACCTGGGCGATATTACCCCACAGGTTGAGGAGCTTGTTAAGGAAAGCACCTTCCCCGGCATGAGGGTTTTGCAATTCGGTCTTTTGGGGGACAACAATTCTCTGCACCTGCCCCATAATTATATAAATAACTGCGTTGCATACACAGGCACCCACGATAATAACACCTTGCTTGGCTACGTTTGGGATTTGGATGAGGAATCACGAAAAAGATTTCTTGACTATTTCGGCTACGAGGGGGCGGATTGGAACAACTGCTACGATACGGTTATCCGTTCAATGCTTTCCAGCCACGCAGGGCTTGTGATTTTCCCCGTTCAGGACCTACTAAAATTCGGTAAGGACACAAGGCTTAACACCCCAGGCAGCCGTGATGACAACTGGTCCTTCCGCTTGACAAAGGAGCAATTTGAGGAAATTGACCGTGAAAAGCTTAAAAAGTGGGTTGAAATTTACGCAAGATAGTACGTAGCCTTACGGGAATCGAACCCATTTGGTTTGAAATGAAAAATAGCTTGCCTTACTGTGTTAAAAAAGCTTGACAATTCTTTAATTGCCTGCGCTTTTTTGCCTTGTAATCCAACCTATTTTCTCATTTGAAACTGCTTGCATCTCCGAGCGAATAAATCCGTTAAGGATTTTTTCGAGCTTTGGTGCAGACAGTTAAAAAACTTTCAAGGCAAAGGTCGGACAAAGCCTTGCGGATTTATCGTTCCGAGACAAATGGGTTCGATTCCCGTAAGGCTAACCATTCAAGCACGGGGCAAAATGTGCTTGATAAAGGCATTTGTGCGATTTGCACAAAACGTAAGACTATCGGACTTTTAATTCTGTTTCTTATTGACACTGAACTTAAATATATGTTATAATTATTTATCAAACTTTCACTTTTAGGAGAACATTATGAAGAAGAAGCTATTTTTGGTAATTGCAATGGTGACACTGCTCGTATGTCTGTTTGCAATTTCCGTAAACGCTGCAAGGGTTGAAAATTATGACGACACCTTTACCCTGCAAAGCCAGGTTAATATTGCCCACTTTGAAAAGTGGCTTTATAACGATGGCAAAAGCTCAGTAAGAAAGGGCTACACAGACTCTGTTACTGTCAGCTTTGTTGATGAAAACGGCAATCCCTTAACCGAGGTTGCTATGTGGGAGTATGACGAGGCGGAGGATAAGTACTATTCTCTCGTTTGGTATATTTCCGATTACGAGCTTACCTGGGAGGACCAGACATACACTGATAGCAATGTAGGAACACAAACCTATCCTAAGTACACAAGCGCTGTTTACACACTTACAAGTGTAAGAGCTGTTGACTTAAGATATTACACCTACAGCGTTAATAAAAGCTTTTCTACTGTTGAGTCCTGGGCAACTGCCAGAAGCCTCACAGCGCTCAAGGGCGTTTATTATGACGTTAATAACACCCCCGATGATACAAGTGACGACCTAAAGCTCCATGATACTATCGGTATCGGACGTGACTCTGATAACCAGGGCTACTTTGGCTACGAGGCACAGTGGACCGCCACAGGTAACAAAATTGTTGTTGCCAACTTCAGGGACTGTGATTTCCAATGTGATGTAAATGCCAACTACGGCTTTTCAAACACATGGACACGTGCGGACAACCTCCAGTGCTTATGGTATCCCGATACAATGCTTTACATAGACGGCAATATCGGCAGTGTTTACGAGGTTGATTTCGGTGACGGCATGGAAATCATCAATTGCCAGATTTTAAGAGACAACAAAAAGGTTAAAGAGGTTAAGATTCCTAACAGCACCCTTTTCCTTTCCAATGAGGCATTCCGTGGCTCTGACTTAACCACTCTTATTGTTGGTGAGGGACTTTTGGCACACGGCGCTTCCCCATTCTTGTACACAGGCGGAGCTGATAACGTATATTTGTCCAAGAATTTGTTGAAGGAAAGCTACACAGGAACTGTTACCTCCTTAATTGCTAACACAAGCGCCACAATATATTTTGACGGTAATCTTGAAGAAGCTACTGCTTTTATGGAGAAAATAATTGCAGCCAGCTCAAGCTACAATGGCAAGATAACCCTTGTTGATTACAATGAGCAGACTGAAAGGGGAAGCCTTAAGAATGTTGTCCTCTTCTACAACTACAACAGATGCGATGCTTTCTATGACAGTACTCACGACCATTCGGTTAACGGTTCCTTTGAATATAATGACGGCTTTGACGGTGCCGGCTTAATAACAATGCTATGCTCCCGTTGTAACAGCCTTGATCAAAATGAAACCGATCCTATCGTTTCCTCCCTTGGCTACGCTGTATTTGCACCGGAAACAGGAAGGACATTGGTTACAAGCGGCTTTACCGTTGACACTGCCCTTGTTGAGCTTTATGAAAAGTTCAACGGCGTTACCTTGGAAATCGGCGTTTTGTTTGTATCACCTGAAACGGTTGAAAGTGAGGCTCCAACAAGCTTAGACGGTATCAATCACTACTCCGACAACGGTACAACATACGCTACATACAACTATATAGTAAGGTTCCCATCACAGACTGATGAAAGCTATGACAGGTTTTTAAATGCTGAGTTTGTTGCCGCCGCATACGTTTATGACGGTGCGTCCTATTCCTTCTGCCCCGGCGGAGACAAGGATACCACGGTTAACATTTTAGACAGCGGCTTTACAACAACTACACTTGCAAGGGTTTCCAATATTACCTCACACGAAGAGCATATTGGAGAGTGGGTGTTCAGCTACGCATCCTGTACAGAGCCTACAAGCTTAAAGAGAACCTGTACAATCTGCGGTGTAACCGAGGTTAAGGCTGACAAGGCTGTTGCGGGTCACCTTTGGGGCTCTGCAAGCGAGGGCTTGCTCAGCACATCTTACGCCTGTCAAAGAGAAGGCTGCGGCGAGACATTAACCGTAAAATACACAAATATTACCTCTTCTGCTTCTCCTGAATTAACAATTTCCGGCGATGTCTACGGCAGTGAAAATATTGCTAACTTAATAAACGGTGTTTGGCTTGAAGATATTTCTGCAACTGTTGCTCCAAAGGGCTCAGGTGATGTGGTTATTACAGCATCCCTTGCCAACCCTGTTAAAATGAACAGAATTTACATTCTCGGTAACGGTACTGTTGGTGTAACAGTTGGCGTAATTTATGAAGGAAGCTCCGACTATGCTGTTGCAGGTCAGGGCAGCTTCTCCGAAAGCGACAAGGAATTCTTTGTTCCTGTTGATTGCACAAAGAATATTACCTCTGTAAGAATTACACTTGTAGCTCCAAGTGCCGGTATGGATTATTTCAAGGAGCTTGCATTTGCCTCCTCCCAGTCCAATCCTACCGAGGACAAGGATTATATAATCAGCTTCAACCCCGGAATCGGCTATTTTGAAAGCCAGCTTGATTGCCAGGAGGCAACACAAGGCGGTGTTCTCTCTGCCCTTCCCACACCAAAGCATGACAGCGCCGATTACACCTTCGGCGGCTGGTATAAGGATGAGGAATTAACCCTTGAGGCAAGCCTTGATGACGTTTACAGCGCTGACACCACCCTTTATGCTAAATGGATTGAGCGTATTCTTTGCACTGACGGTACAACAAACCACGCCCCGGGTGAATGGACAGTTACAACACCTTCAACCTGTATCGAAAACGGTGTAGAGAGTGCAGTTTGCCAGACCTGTGGCAAAACAATAACAAGGTCAAGCGATTTGGCAGACCATACAGAGACAACTATCCCGGGTGTTCCACCGAACTGCGTTGAGTCAGGCCTTACTGATGAAATTGTTTGCGCTGTTTGCGGAATACACTTAGGCGGTAATGAAGTTATCCCTCCAAGCGGTGAACACGTATATAATGAAAGCGATTGGGTAACAACGCTTCTCCCGACCAAGTACACAACAGGTCTTGCTACCAACACCTGCGTTGGCTGCCAAACAGCACAGGAAAAGGTGCTTCCTTATACCGCAACCCCTGAGCAGCTTGATGAGCTTGGTATAGACGTTAAGTACACAGGCGGCAAGTACGTAAACGAAACATTTGTTGACGTTTCCGCCCTTGGCAGAGCTTTTGCAACATCCTTCTTTACAGGAACAAGCCCAAGCTACATAATTGATAAGAGCTTGGCTACTTATTGGAGCGCTGACACTTATGCTGACGGTGCTGACTATACAAGTGACTATATTGAGCTTGAGCTGCCTGATGTTTACGATATCGGTATAATCAAGCTTAACCTTCCTAATTACAGCGCGTGGGAGCTTGGCGAGGAATGCTACGTTTCCTTCGACATTGAATACTACGATGCACAAAGCAGCCGGTGGATTTACATTGACACAGTAAGTGACAAGGACGCATCCACAGATGCTTCTACCTGCACAGTAACATTAACTCTTGACGCCCCTGTAACCACACAAAAGATAAGGGCAAGTGTTACACACGCAAGCCGCTATGCCCCTGCTACCATTTATGAGCTTGACGTATTTGCCAAGGCGCAAAGCTCCGACTATGCAGTTAATTCCGTTGCGGACAGCGCTTCTGTATCAATCTCAGGTAAGTACAATGACTGGGTTTCAGGCGCTGAAACCTTGACTGACAACAAGCTTGACACATATTGGACAACCGACATAAGAAACGGCGGTCCTACCTGGGCTTTGCTTGAGTTCAGCGAGGAAACATATATTGCTTGCTTACAGTTTGTGGTAAACGGCGCTGAAAGCAGGAGCTTCCAGGTTGAGGTTTACGAAAACGGTAACTGGTTGCCAATCGGCGATGTTCTTATGACATCACAAACCGTTGGCGGTAACGTTATTTCAAGTAATGACGGTGTTTGCACCTTCAGCGTTGACGTTGACAAATTGGTAACACAAATTAAGATTACATTAACATATGATGCAGCATATTGGACCAGCTACGTATATGAAATTATACCGTACACAGTTGTATATGCTACCCAGGACCCTGCAACAACAGAATGTAAGCACGAAGCATTGACACAGGGCAGCACAGTTGCACCCACATGTACAGAGACAGGCTACACAGTTATGACCTGCTCCGCTTGTGGCGCGCAGACAAAATCCCTTGCAACCGATGCAAAGGGACACAGCTTTGGCAGCTACACAGTTAACACCGAGGCTACCGTTAACACAATCGGCACCAAGGTTGCCACATGTACATCCTGCTCCGCTGTTAACACTGTTGCATACGCATACGGCTATGAAGCACCTGTTATTACACCGTATCTCCACAATGCTCCTGCCGCTTGGGCAATGACATTTGATGACGGTAACTATTCAAGCACATACGCATGGGTTGCACCACAGCTTGAAAAGTACGGCTTTAAGGCTACGGCTTTGTTGTCTGTCACATTCTCTGACTCACTTGTTACAGAATGGAACAGATATTTTGACAGGGGTGTGTTTGATTTAGGCTCACATTCCTATAACCACACAAGTAATTATAGCGGTAACGTTAACAGCTCTGCTCTTCTTTCTGATGTAATTAATGCGCAATACTGGTTAAGGGCTAACTACAAGGGACAGAAGGTTCTTACCTTCGCAGCGCCAAACGGTGCTACCTCAAGCGCTGTTGCACAGTACCTTGCAGGACCTTTGGTTGCTAACCGTAACGGCGGTCAGGGCAGCAGATTCTACAATATAATCTCCGACCTTGCAAACGGCAGAAGTGCTTGGGGTAACTTAAACTCCTACGTTTCCAAGTATGACCAGACTGAGGGAGACTATATCTTCTCCAATGCTGACGGAAGCTCCGTTTATGTTCTTAACGCAAGCGGAAGCTATGTTGTTAGCGATTCCTACGCAAATACAGGTATTAACTATGTATTTGATGAAACCACAATGTCCTTTGTAAACAAGGGATATTCTGCAGGTACATATCGCTATGACTCCGTAAATTACAAGTACAACTTCCAAGAAACAGGCTCCTATAACCTTGTTAGCGGAAAGTTTGTGTTTGTTAATGACAACAGCGGTACTTACAGACTATTGAAGGCTACAATCGGCTCTTACGAAAGCGCTATTGATACTCTCGTGTCAAATAACGGCTTCACCGTTGAGTGTATCCACGCATTGCTTGAGAGCAGAACATCTGTAAGCGGCACAATTCATGCATCTTACGTTTCCACAATTTCTAAGTTTGAGCATCTTACAAGGCGCGGCGTATGGGTTCCTTCCTACAACGAGCTTGTTATGTACTTAAAGGAAGCGCAGAATGCAAACGTTGAGCTTGTTAACCGTACAGCCACAAGCATTACTGTTTCTGTAACAGATACTTTGGACAACTATATGTTTGACCAGGCATTAACCCTTAAGGTTGATATTGATGACAGCTGGAATACCATAACCGTTACACAAAACGGCGTTGAAATTCCGCTTGTTTCAATGGATGAATACAAGCAAAGCAAGAATATGTCAAGTGTAAGCTGCGCTGTTGATAACGGCTACATCTACATTGACGTAATTCCTGACGGCGGTGACATTGTAATCATCGGCTCAACCGCAACTATCACAGAAAACGGAAGCTCCGGCGCTGAGATAGGCACAAGCTTGAAGGACCTTTTAGGCTAATAACCGCAAAGCTCAAAGAGCAAGCACAGTTTACGTGCTTGCTCTTTTTGTTTGGTGCATTTATCGGCGGGAGCAAGCCCCCGCCCTACGGGGATATCAATTTTCATTTTTCATTTTGCGTTTTGCATTTTGCATTTACATCCCCCCGCCCTACGGGGATCATAATCATTGGTGCAATTGGGGTTATGTTTATATGGGCATTGGTGTAAATTAATACATAACTAAATTTGCTGGGTTCGTTCGGTAGGGCGGTGGCTTGCTGCCGCCGTTTTGCTGTGCAATTTAACATTTTAAAAATGTCGAGGGTGCCTCAACCCTAAAGTGACACCTTGTGCGGATTTTGCATTCGTTTCGGGAGGGCAGACCCCTCCCCTACGGTGGTATCAATTTTTCATTTTGCATTTTGCATTTATATCCCCTGCCCTACGGGGAATACAAAATATGTCGCGAAAAGCACAATGTCCAATGACAGAGAATTCTATTTTCCCAAATTTCCTGCCTCTAAGAGAAATGAAACCGAAAATTCGCACCCCTTTAAAAACGCCTTTTTCACAAAGATAGCTTCGAGACCACGCAACGCATCAACGTATTTTCTAACTGCCTCTTCTTGCTCATTGTTAAGCAAAGCATTTACTTTTTCGTGCAGTTCTGCAGTCTTTTTTGTTAAATCTCTCTCCCCATCCGTATCAATTTCGGCGCAATCATCCAAAAGATATTCATTCCATAGCTTTTCAAGTGTTTCTTTCATTTTCCCTCCTTTAATAGTTCAAAAATGAACTAATTATATTATAGTTCAAATGCGAACTAAAGTCAACCCTTTTTAGTTCATTTGTGTTATAATTTTTAAAAAAGTATAGGATGGTAAAAAATGAGCGTATATCAAAGACTAAAGGATCTTAGAGAAGATGCTGATAAAAGTCAGGAAGAAATTGCAAAAATTATAGGCACCAGTCAATCCTATTACGCTCAATACGAAAACGGCAAAAGAGCCATTCCGTTTGAGCGTATGGTTATTTTGGCAAAATATTACAATGTTTCACTTGACTATATGGCAGGACTTATTGACACGCCAAGAAAGCTAACATAAATATATGTAAGCTGTTTGGTGTTATGCCATAAAGGACATTTTTACGACAACAAAAGGACAGAGAACGCTTGAGTTCTCTGTCCTTTTTATGTTAGAATACTATTTTCTTGAATGCTTTTTTGCCGCGGCGAACTACAATGCCGTTTAGAAGCTCTTGCTTTGTGTAGAGCTTTTTAATGTCTGTTATCTTGTCACCGTCAACGGTTACGCCACCCTGCTCAACGGCGCGCCTTGCCTCGCTACGGCTTGGAACAAGCTCAGCTTTAACAAGGATTGAAAGGATGTCAATTGCACCGTCACGCAAGTCCTCTTCACAAATTTTGCTCTCAGGCATATTTTCGTTGCCACCAGCGCCAAAGATTGACTGCGCAGCGCTTTGCGCCTTGTCTGCCTCCTCTTCACCGTGAACAAGCTTTGTAAGCTCATAAGCAAGGATTTCCTTAGCGCGGTTAAGCTGTGCGCCCTCCCACTTGTCCATTTCATCAATCTGTTCAAGGGGCAAGAAGGTGAGCATACGGATGCACTTTAACACGTCAGCATCCCCAACATTTCTCCAATACTGGTAGAAGTCGTACGGTGGGGTCTTATTCGGGTCAAGCCATACAGCGCCTGACTGTGTTTTACCCATCTTTTTACCCTCGGAGTTAAGAAGGAGTGTAATTGTCATAGCGTGGGCATCCTTGCCAAGCTTCTTTCTTATCAGCTCCGTACCGCCAAGCATATTGGACCACTGGTCATCACCGCCGAACTGCATATTGCAGCCGTACTTTTCGTACAAAGCCAAAAAGTCATAGGATTGCATAAGCATATAGTTAAATTCAAGGAAGGAAAGTCCCTTTTCAAGCCTTTGCTCATAGCACTTAGCGCGAAGCATATTGTTAACTGAGAAGCAAGAGCCGATATCACGGATAAACTCAATGTAGTTAAGGTCTAAGAGCCAATCCGCGTTGTTTACCATAATAGCCTTATCCTCGCCAAACTCGATAAAGCGGGACATTTGCTTTTTAAAGCACTCACAGTTATGCTCAATTGTTTCCTTAGCCATCATAGAACGCATATCTGTTCTGCCCGAGGGGTCACCGATATATGCAGTACCGCCGCCGATTAGGGCAATTGGCTTGTTGCCTGCCATTTGGAGCCTCTTCATCAAGCAAAGCGCCATAAAGTGGCCAACGTGCAAGCTGTCTGCTGTTGGGTCAAAGCCGATATAGAAAACAGCCTTACCGTTATCTACCATTTCCTTTATTTCTTCCTCGTTTGTTACCTGTGCGATAAGTCCACGAGCAACTAATTCGTCATAAATCTTCATTTTTTTGTCCTCGTAAATATAAAATATACTTTATTTTATCAAAGTTATTCCCCTTTGTCAACCATTATTTAAGGCAAGCATCATATTTTTGTATGATTTGTCGCAGGTTATGTCAGCGCCAAACCAAGCGGGAGGCACAAAACCAAGGGCATCTCCCTCACTTTTAAACTCTACCTCGGCAACAATTAAGCCACTGTGCTTGCCCTCATAAACGTCAAGCTCAACGGTATATTCCCCGTAAGGCAAATAATATCGGGTTTTTTCGATAATGTAGGTTTTTGACATTGCAAAGCACCGCTCTGCCTCGCTTTTGTCAATTTCCCATTCACGCTCTTCCCTTACCATATCGCCCTCTCCCTTTTCGGTGATATAGTATCTATCATCAAGATGGCGCACACGCTTTTCGGGGCTTATGCTGAAATACCCCTGCTTGATTTTGCTATGCCTGACACCCACCAGGCTGGGCAATTCTTTTACTAAAAATTTTCTTTCGATTTCCACAAAGCTCACCTCAAATATATTTTAGCACATATTTTTAAGCATTTGCTTGATTTTTCGCAATTTTGTGCTAAAATTAAATCAGAAAATTCAAGGGGGCTATTATGGTTACATTAAATCCTATTTTTTCAAATGGAATGGTTATGCAGGCAAATAAGCCGGTACGTATTTTCGGTAAGGGTCAGGGCTGTGTTACCGTTGAATTTTTAGGTCAAACAAAAAATGCCACATCACAGAAAGAATGGCTGGTTGAATTTGAGCCACAGGAATATGGTGGTCCCTACACAATGACCATTTCCTTAGACGGTAAGAAAACAGAGCTAAGCGATATTTATTTCGGTGACGTTTACTTGCTTAGTGGGCAGTCCAATATACAGTTTAAAATGTGGGAAAGGAAAGAGCCGGCAGACGTTTACGAGGGAAACGAAAATGTGCGTCTTTTCACCGTTGACAGAATGGAGGAAAATACCGAGGAGCGTTGGGGTGTGGCTGACGGCTGGGTAACTCTAACAGAGGAAAATGCCAAGGATTTCTCTGCTATTGGCTATTATATGTCACAGGAGCTTGCCAAAAACGGACACAAGGTGGGGCTTATCGCCTGTTACCAGGGTGCGTCCGTTATTCAAAGCTGGCTTAAAAAAGAAGTGGCGCAAAGGGCTGAATTACAGGTAGAAAATAAATTCGCAGACCACGAATGGTTCCCGATTTGGAATGATGACGGAGTGCTTTATGACTTTATGCTGTCTAAAATTATACCGTATGCTATGGCAAGTGTAATTTGGTATCAGGGTGAGAGCAATGCAAGCGTTGACGAGGCAAGAATTTATTTGCGCTTTTTAGATGCCTTAACCTCCTCCTGGCGAGAAGACTTTATGGACAAGGACTTGAAGTTCATTATAATTCAGCTGGCTGACTATATTGAAAGAGATACAGAGGGCTGGCACCTTGTGCAAAAAGCGCAATCAGAAGCGCAGAAAAAGCTCAAAAACGTAAAAACCGTTGTGTGCAGAGATGTTTGTGAGGTAGATGATATACACCCAAGGTCAAAAAAAGAACTATCAATGAGAATTGCTAAGGCTCTTTTGGGGTAAAAATATTGTAAAATATTAAAAAAACTATTGCAAGCAATGGCATTTTATGGTATACTTTCAATGACAAAAAATGATTTTAATATATAGTGAGGTAAATTATGTTGAAATTTGAAAACAAGGCTTTGACCGATTCCAAGTTAATTCTTGATTGGATTGAGGAAATGGCTGAAATGGTTAACCCAGACAAGATTGTTTGGATTGACGGCAGCGAGGAACAGACTCAGGCTCTCCGTGATGAGGCTTGTGCAATTGGCGAGCTTGAAAAGCTCAATGAGGAAATCCTTCCTAACTGCTATCTTCACAGAACTGCTATTAACGACGTTGCTCGTGTAGAGGGCAGAACATTTATCTGTACCAGAACAAAAGAGGACGCAGGTAATATCAACAACTGGATGGACCCACAGGAATGCTACGCAAAGCTTTCCAAGCTTTACAAGAACTCCTACAAGGGCAGAACAATGTACGTAATTCCTTACGCTAT
>SVRE01000001.1 GCA_015065005.1 Oscillospiraceae bacterium | reverse complement strand
GAGCCTAAATCCTTTTCGGTAATGTAACCCATTGTAAGTGCATCAGCACCGTCGTACCATTTGCCGCCAGTTGAAATATATACATACTTTTCGCCAGCACCTGCACCGTTATCAGGTTGTCCGTCTGCAAAATTGGAATATGCCCCGCAAATAACCTCATTACTTTCATTTAGTCTGTTTGCTGTTACACTACTACCTGTGCCGTTGATCTGCATTGAAGACCCATCAACCCAGTCAAATTTATCAAATCCTTCTCCACTGTTTGCTCTTCTTACTAAACCAATCCAGTAATCAGTAGAGTCTGTATATGAGATAAGTGTTTCAATTAATGCTTGCTCTGTCGCAGAACCAATAGATATTATCTTACTACCATTTGTTTGAGCTTCGGCTTTTGCTGCTTCATATGAGTAATTTCCAGGAACCACGGTATACTCTTTGCTATCAGTTATAACTGTTTGCTCGAATTTAGTACCATTACTCTGTCCATTGCTTGCAGGTGCCGGAGTTGCGCCTGCAGACCCCTTAGGTACGTGACTACAACCGGCTTTTCCACCCACTCCTCCGGCTCCAGCATTTCCTGCTGTTCCTCCAGTGTGTCCGTTTCCGCCGTTTCCGCCTTTTCCACCAGCGCCGGCATTTCCGCCGTCTCCGCCCCAAATATGTCCAGCTATCCAGTTTTCAGCTGATGCACCACCGTTTCCGCCGTTTCCGCCTTTTCCTCCGGCTCCGCCGTTTCCGCCGTTTCCGTTACTTCCTACTAGAACAAAAACTTTGGATGTTCCATTTGCAATTATTTCGTTTGTTGATTTTTCTCCATGTAAGCCGCCGTCTCCACCGTTTCCGCCAGCTCCACCTGAACCGCCATTTCCACCATCGTGCCCGTCTTCAGCTCCAACGCTAGTCCATCCATCGGCTCCATTTTGTCCTTTTCCGCCGTTACCGCCGTTACCGCCGTTACCACCGTTGCCGCCATCACCAGAGTTCAACAAAAGGATTGAATTCCCAAAAACATTAACATTTGTTGCATTGTAAATTGGTGTAGATCCATTTCCACCTGCACCGCCTGCACCGCCTGCACTACCAGCGCCTCCATTGGCTCCAAAGCAACTGCCAGATGTATTGTTGGCATTTGCACATACACCTGTTTGATCTGCGCCGTTACCACCAACCTTACCATCGTTTCCTTTACCGCCATTGCCACCTTGCAAAATCACAGGTGCGTTTGAATCAATATTTATTGTATTAGCATTTACAGCTATACAACCATCGTTTCCTTTTGTTCCTTCTTTCGTTTCCATCCAAACATTAAATCCAAGTATTGTTTGAAGAGTTTTAACATATTCTGTAGAATCGCTTCCGTTACCGCCGTAAACACCAAGCTCTTTATCACCACAAATGTACAGTGATGCATTCGGAACATTTATCGGTGTTGTATCGTTTGCACCGCGAATATTGTTAGCTTTGCCTATGCTTATTATACAAACCTCTCTTTCGTTATCACTCATATTAGTAATAACACCTGTGATGTCTGCTTTTTCAAGAACAATATACATAGGCTGTGTTGAGCCAGGAATATTTATTGAAACATTATTTGCTGTTCCTGTTAATTTAAGAACAGTGTCATCCGCTGTTAATGTGGGGCTATAGCCGTCTGTTAAAGTTACAGCCTCCGCGTCCTTTGCAGCATCAATTTGCTCCTTGTGTGTGTCAAACCAAGTTTCATTTACCAATGTACTTCCTGTTTCCTCATCGGTAATTGTGATTTTACCGTTTACATTAACATTATTGTAGCATTGGCTGATGGTACCTGCATTATAACCTACAATACCACCAATATACGCAACTCCGTTTTCGCTGCCTGTGGCATCCGCATCAATATTACCGCTAACAGTTAGATTCTTGATTGTTCCTGTGTTGTATCCAACAAGTCCTGCTAAGCCGTTTGTTGTTTTTGTGATATTAAGACCGGATATAGTGTTTCCATTACCGTCTAAAACACCTGTAAATGGGTTTTCCTCTGTACCGATTGGCGCCCACTCTGCATCACCCAAATCAATATTGTTTATCAAAACATACTTGCCGTCAAGGTTGTTTGCAATATTTGCAAGACCCTCGGCTGTGCTTACCTGAGTATATCCTGAATAATCAACTACTCCCACCGGATTATAAATATAATCATTGTAGAAATCAGCATAAGCACTGTCAACATTTTCGTTAAAGTATTGCTCAAGCTCTATTCTTCTGTCTGCATATTCGTCCTGATGCAAAAGCTCCCATATTGGTAAAAGCCTAAGTGTATCATCATTTAAAATTTCAATTGTGTCCTTGTTCAAAGAACCAAGCCACTCATTTACTACATCAGTGCCTGATAAAATATCCTCAAGAGAAAATCCTGTACCACCTGTTACCTTCGTGCTGGTCTGCTTAGCTGTTGTTTCGGTTGTTGAACTACTGCTGTTAGAAGAAGCCATATCGAAACCGACCTTAGCATCCAAAACAAAATTGGTAGAAACCTGTACCTTAGCATCAACATTCCACTCATTTGATGAATCAATTACAGATGATAAATTATTGCCTTGATAGCTCGAATACGCTTCACCACCTGCACTATAAGCAGTAATTATGTGCGTACCATAAAGCTTAAAGAAATCCTCCGGTGCGTAAGTAAGCAATGCATCTACAAAGTCAGGATCAAGTGTCTTAAAATTGCCACTATCATCTTTTCCCCAAAGCCTTTCAATTTGCTTCTCTCCCATTAACATTTCATATTTACCGCGTCTAGCCAACACCTGAATGATAGCCATTTCGCTATTGTTTTTACCGGACGCAGAGGTTGTAGAAGCCATGCCAAACTTAGCTTTTATATCTATCGCTACAAACAATGTACGCACATTAACGTCAGCTGAAACATTCCATTTGTTACTTTCATTTTTTATGTACGATTCCATTGATGAAATGTATGTAAAATTAGTTGTTGTATAAGAATCGCTTGCAAAATCCGCGTTGATTCCCTCAGTATTCTTAAAAATAGGCAATCTTACATTAGAGCTGCTAAGATAACCATCTCCAAGCATATTATATCCATATCCAAGCTTTCCCATATCTTCTGGGGTTGTGATTGCTTGAGCAAATGTAACTATAGCGCTAAAGGGTATCAAAAGCGCTATCATCGCGGCTGATAAAAAGCCGGACATTATTCTTAGAAGTTTCTTTTTCATAATTTGTCCTTTCCACTACTCATCCTACGGTAACGGTACCGTTTTCAATATTGAATGAAAGTGTGTTTAGATTGTTGTCCATAATGTCGCCTGCATTGTATGAGATTTCGATATCATACTCGCCTGCAACAGCATTGTTTTTCACTTGGAAGGTAAGCACTAAAATTTCACCGTCTGCAATATCGCCATCGGAAATTTCAACGCCATCCCAGCCAAACTTACATCCGCTTGTTAAATTTTTTGATGCTGTCATTGTTAATGCAGATAATGCCTCACCGTTTGATGCACTAATAAGAGTCATAGCGTTTTCATCATATGTTAAAGCAAGTGTCATTGCCAAAATACCGGGGTTGTTTTTCACATTAATCGCAATAGCTACTGTTTCTCCCTTTTGTGCAGATATATTTTCCACAACAAATGTTGGAGATGTATATACCTTTTCATATATAGCATTTACCGTCAAATTTTCTGTAACATTAGAAAAATCCTTGTCCCAACCAACAAAAGCGAAGCCATTTACATTCGGCGCTGCTGGCGCTGTTGCAGCTTGTCCGCTGACAACCTGCTCTGTTTTTAAGGTTGCACCGTCAAAACCAATGAATGTAACCGTATGGGTTGTGACGGGTGTGCCACCTGTTGTTCCTACGTAGCCGGCATCTATTTTTGTACCGTTTGAAAGCACAATCCAAAGGTGCAAATCTGCATCAACATAAGCATTTATAACACTAACGCCATCATCACCGTCTGCACCGGGTGCTCCGTCTGCGCCAGGTGCTCCAGCTACACCAGGCTTACCCTGTGGTCCCTGCTCACCTTGTGGGCCTTGCTCACCTTGTGGGCCTTGCTCACCCTGCGGGCCTTGTTCACCTTGTGGGCCTTGCTCACCTTGTGGACCTTGCTCACCCTGTGGGCCTTGTTCACCCTGTGGGCCTTGTTCACCTTGTGGACCCTGCTCACCCTGTGGACCCTGAGCACCTGTCGCTACCACATTAAGGGAGGTCCAATTGTTTCCGTTATCATAAGAAACCTCCCACATATTTGTGGTTCCGTTAATGCGTAGCTGCGGTGTTATTCCGTCCTTTGCGCTTTGTCCATCGCCAGTTGAGCCTCCGCCTACTGTAGAGCCGATTAAGCTACCTACATCAAAGCTTGAGCATGATGCCAGCACGAGCACCATCAAAAGTGATGCAAGCACCGCTGCCATTGTTTTAAAAAGTCTTTTTTTCATTTTTTCTCTCCTTTTCTTTTTGTTACCACATAATTATCCTTATGTGGTAAAAAAAGCAAGAATGGAGGAAGAATATCCCAAAAAAATAGCGTACCAATAAAAACCAATGATAATTCAATTTCATTGGTTGCTTTTTTGCGTCTATTTCAATATTTCCCATTTTTACATATAATTAAGTTTTTAATATTGACAACAAAATTTGTCGGTGATATAATTAATTATGTAGAAATATTACCACATAAGGATAATTATGTGGTGCTTTTTATTTTTCTCCTCAGCACAGCAGCAATCCTAATTTTTGTATTTGGCGCTTATGAATTTCACCACTTTCCATTGTGTAAATTCTTGTTGTATTCACATTTGCATGTCCGAGAATGTCAGCAAGTCTTACTACGTCCTTTTGTAAGCTATAATAAGTGCGTGCAAACAGATGGCGGAGATTATGCGGAAAAACCTTTTTTTCGCAAACATGCGCTATTTTGCAAAGTCCTTTCATATCAGACCATATATTTGACCTGTCAAGCGGGTTGCCGTTTTTTGTTACAAAAACTGCACCGCTTTTTATTTTTTGCTCTTTTACATATTCCCTCAACGCTTGACATAGTTGCCTTGGCAAAAACACTTGCCTTATTTTTCCCTTACAGCTTATTTTAGCCACACCAAGCCTTAAGGAATCAACAGTAATATAGCAAAGCTCAGATACGCGAATCCCTGTTGAACAAATTGTCTGTAAAAGCAAATACAATCTCTGATTTTTCTTTCGACTTGCCGCGCTAAGAAGCCTTCCGTATTCTGCCTTGGTAAGCTCCTTGTCACTTGATGCAAAAATTTGCTTTTGTATTTTCAAGCTTTTCACCTTCAAATCATACCATTCCATATAGTTGAAAAAACAATTCAAGGATGATATGGTTGCATTAACGCTTGTGGGTGCATATATACTACAAAGCTCTGTTTTGTACAAAAGCACCGATGATTTGCAAAGCTCACCATCTCCAAGCCATTTATAAAACGCCTGTAAATCGTGTACATATTTATTAACAGTAGCTTGGGATTTTTCCTCATTAAGCAAATATTGCTTAAAGCCGTTTATTGTTTGAATTGTAATTGTTTTCATATAATCAGCCTCCTTTACTTTAATAGTTTACCACAAATGAGTGTAAAATTCTCCAAAAGAGAAAATACCGACACGCGTCGGTATTTTCTCTTAAAAAAGTATAATTTGCCGCATTTATGAAAGACTACAAGGCAGGCTTAGCCGTTGAAAAGAAAGCAACTGAGGTGCTTTAATAAGTAACACAAAACAGGTGTGCAGTTTAGCACACCTGTTTTTTATCTTTTATCATTTGCACCTTGGCGCAAAAACATCTCATTTTGTAAAATATGTCACTTGCCTTTAGGCAAATTCACGTAGGGCGGGGGTTTATCTCCCGCCGTATTGTTTGCAAGCACCATTTGTTGCGGCGAGAGCAAGCCCCCGCCCTACGGTATTAATTACCTTTACGTGAGTTGCGGGACGTCGAGGACGCCGTCCCCTACGAGGTGATTTGATTTTGCACTTCGTGTTCCAATGGGAGGGCGGACCCCTCCCCTACAAGAAAACGTGACACAAAAACGTAGGGGCGACCATTGGTCGCCCGTTTTGTTTGTTGATGTTTCTTGCTCTTTTATGAGTTTCGAAAACATTGCCCCATACAGGGTAATTTCAATTTTGCATTTCGTATTTCAACGGGAGGGCGAACCCCTCCCCTACAAGATAATATGATTGCAAAAAGATTTTCTTTTGTTCGTCTTTGTTTTAATAAAAATTTCAGATATTAAAATACTTAATTGCGTTATTGTAGCAGATGTCCTTAACAACTGCGCCAACAAGGTCAAGGTTCTGTGTCATTTCGCCCTTTTCGATAAGGGTGCCAAGGTAGGTACAAAGGATTCTGCGGAAGTAGTGGTGACGTGGGTAGGAAAGGAGTGAACGGCTGTCTGTAAGCATACCGACAAAGGTAGCGATGTGGCCCGTTGCACACAAATCCTCCAAGTGCTTTTCCATTCCAATCTTATTGTCAAGGAACCACCAAGCGGGACCGTACTGTATTTTTCCCCTTGCCTCGTCATTTTGGAAGCAACCGAGAAGTGACATAATCTCTGCGTTCATTTTTGGGTTCAGGTTGAAAATAATAAGCTTTGGCAAAGCACCCTCACTGTTCAGCTTATCCATTAAGCGAGAGAGGTTTGAAATGCTGTTCTTGTCAGAAATACTGTCAAAGCCTGTGTCAAGCCCAAGCTTTTCAAGCATAACTGCGTTGTTGTTACGCATTGCGCCAAAGTGCAGCTCTGTTGACACGTTGTATCTTGCATAAAGCTTCATTAAGAAATATGTAACATAGCCCTTAAATACTTCGCTTTCCTGCACGCTTGGTGCGTTGCCCGCAAGCACGCTCTTTAATACTGCGTCAGCCTCTTCTTTGCTTGGAACAACATACACGTTTTCAACCGCGATATCGCTGGCACGGCAGCCAACGGACAAAAATGCCTGTAAACGGATTTCAAGTGCCTTTTCCAAGTCATTAAGGGAAGAAATTTTGTGTGTCAGCTCCTGTAATTTGCCAAGGAAGGTAAGGTAGCCCTTAGCCTCAATATTCATTATCTTGTCCGCGCGGAATGCAGGAATAACCTCAAATTTATAGCCCTTTTCCTTGATTTTTTCAAAGGTTGTAAGGTCGTCAAAAACCTCATTTGTTGTAAACACGTGGGTTACATTTGAGCTTTCAATCAAGCTTTGTGGGGTGATTTCATTTTTTCGAATGTACTCGTTACACATTTCCCAAATTGCCTCTGAATTTTGCGCGTTAATTTCAAGCTCACAGCCAAAGTATTCCTTTAATTCCACCTGTGACCAGTGGTAAAGCGGATTGCCAAAGGCGGTGCCAAGAACGGTACAGTATGTAACAAACTTTTCCTTGTTGGACTTATTGCCTGTTATGTACTCCTCGTTTACACCGTAGTTACGCATTAAGCGCCACTTATAGTGGTCGCCGGCCAGCCAAATCTCAAAAACGTCATTAAACTTCTTGTTTTCAAGAATTTGCTTTTCAGGCAAATGGCAGTGATAGTCAAAAATCGGCATTTCCTTTGCGTAGTCAAAATACAGCTTTTCCGCTGTCTTGTTATCAAGTAAAAAATTGTTCTTAATATAGCTCATTATAGTGTAACTCCATCCTTAAAAATTGCAATTTCCGAAAAACCGTTTATCTCGTTTTTCGTTTCCTTACCTGAGGCAACCTCAAGCACATAGCTTAAAAATCTTTCCGTTATATCTTCCATTTTTTCTCCGTCTAAAATAGGAGATGCGTCAAAATCAATCCAATTATTCTTTTTCTCAAAAAGCGCTTTATTGGTAGAGATTTTAACAGTTGGCACAGGGCCGCCCAAGGGTGTTCCCCTGCCTGTGGTGAAAAGCACCATATGCACACCGCACGCCATCAGGTTTGTAACCGCCACAATGTCATTGCCGGGTCCGTTTAAAAGGGACAAGCCGTTTTTGCTCAAGCGCTCACCGTAATCAAGCACGTCAACCACAGGGGACAAGCCGCCCTTTTGCACACAGCCAAGGGACTTTTCCTCAAGGGTGGTAATTCCGCCCGCCTTATTTCCCGGTGAGGGGTTTTCATAAATTACCTGGTTGTGCCTTGTAAAGTAGTCCTTGAAATTGTTAATCAAGGAAACTGTTTTTTCAAATGTTTCTTTGTCAACGCACCTTTCCATTAAAAGATGCTCCGCGCCGAACATTTCGGGCACCTCTGTCAAAACGCAGCTACCGCCAAAGGAAACAAGCTTGTCGCAAAGGCTGCCAACCAAGGGGTTTGCGGAAATTCCGCTATATCCGTCACTTCCGCCGCACTTTAAGCCAAGGCGCAGGCGGGATATGCTTATTTTCTCTCTTTTAAAGGTGTTGGCGTACGCTCTTAATTCCTCAATTATCGACACTCCCTCGGCAATTTCATCCTCAAAGTCCTGACAATTCAAGAATTTTACACGATTGAGGTTATACTCCCCAAGCACCTTTTTCATTTCTCCAATATTGTTGTTTTCACATCCCAAGCCAAGGACCAGAACGCCGCCTGCATTTGGGTGGTTTATCATTCCGCACAATATCTTTTGTGTAACAGTCTGGTCTTCCCCAAGCTGAGAGCAGCCGTACGGATGCGGAAAACACTTAGCCCCCGTTATCCTTGCCAAATTCTCTGCCACCTTGTTTACACAGCCAACTGTGTTTACAATCCAGATATCGTTACGTATTCCAACATCTCCGTTTTCACGCACGTAGCCATCAAAATAAAGGTCACTGTCCACGCGCTCAATACCGTAATCCTTGTAATTATAGGTATATTCAAGGTTACCGCACAAATTAGTTTTAACATTGTGAGTATGCACATGCTCACCCACGTTAATATCACAGGTTGCGTGGCCTATTGGGGAGCCGTACTTTATTACATTTTCCCCGTTTTTGATTGAGCAAAGGGCATATTTATGCCCGTTTTCACGCACCTCTACATTATCAAGCTTATGAATTTGCATAGCCTTCAACCTCGCTTGCAAATCTTGTTAAGTCCTCACCCCACAATGAAACATCAGCCAAAATTTCTCTGACTGTACCCTTTTGCATTTTTTCGGTTGCTGTCGGGTCATCATTCGGTGTGCCCTTTTTATAAAACTCAATCAGCTTGCCAAAGGAGAACAGAAGTGTCTTTGGCGCTTTTCCGTATTTCTTTTCATATTCAAGAATAGATGGCAAAACCCTTACCTTGAACTTGCTCACGGAGTTCAATGCAATTGACTGGCACATATGACGTATATACGGGTTTGCAAATCTTACCATAACTGCGCGTGCATATTCCTCGGTTTCCTGCCTGTCCATATCAAGGGAAGCAACAATTTCCTCCTGGCAAGCCTTTAGGTGGGCGGACATTGTTTCATCCGCCAAGCAATCTCCAACGGTTTCAACACCGCGAAGGAGCGCGTACGGTATCATCGAGGTGTGAGAGCCGTTTAAAATACGCACCTTAATTGTGCGGTATTTCTTAAGCTCACGGGTTAAAATTACGTTCAAGCCGCACTTATCAAAGGGCAGCTCGGAGAAAAGGCCCTCATATCCGTCAATTACCCATAAATGGAAATACTCGGATGTGTTTACCATTTTGTCATCAAAGCCAACGTCTATTTTTTCTTCCCTTGGGTAGCCTGTGTTAATGCGGTCAACCAATGTATTTGTAAAGATATTTTCATTTTCAATCCAAGCGCTGAAGCCCTCACCCAAGCCCCAAAGCTCTGCATACTGTAAAATGCACTTTTTAAGCTCGCCGCCGTTATTTTCAATCAACTCACAGGGCAAGAACACAAATCCGCCAAGACCAAGCTCATACCTTTTATAAAGGAGCTGGGTCAGCTTACCGGGAAAGCCGGACGCAGGCTTATCAGTAAATTTGTCCTCGGGATTAAATGCAATTCCTGCCTCGGTTGTATTGGAAACAATGAAGCGGAAATCAGGGTTTTGCGCCAAAGCCATATAGCTGTCAAAATCATCATAAGGCTTTACGCACCGTGAAATTACATCTATTTTCTTTTGGTCAACGCCCTCAACACCGCGGCAAAGATGTGTATATACACAGCCCTGTGCGCTCAGCATATCGCACATACCGTTTTTAATAGGCTGAACAACCACCACGCTACCGTTAAAATCCGCCTTTTCATTTGCGATCTGGAGCATCCAATCAACAAATCCGCGCAAAAATCCGCCCTCTCCAAACTGAATTACCTTTTCTTTTCTCATTTTATTTTCCTCTCAAACCTTTTGTTTGATTTAATTGTAGCACAAAATTGTATATTTATCAATCGTATTTTCGCGTATTTCCTTGACTTTTTTGTCCACGTGTTTTATAATTATCACGTAATCAAAACAAAGGAGTATTTTTATGAATTACAACGGAAATAAAGCAGAAAACGTAAAAATCGCATATATTGGCGGTGGCTCACGAGGTTGGGCTTGGGGACTTATGAGTGACTTGGTTTCCAACGAGGATATGAGCGGTAGCGTTTATCTTTACGATATAGATTTTGAGGCTGCTGAAGCTAATGAGATTATCGGTAACAGATTTAACGATTGCGAGGGTGCAAAATCAAAGTGGAAGTATATTGCCTCAAAGACTCCAAGGGAAGCATTAACAGGCGCTGACTTTGTTGTAATCTCTATTCTTCCGGGTACCTTTGATGAGATGGAGTCCGATGTGCATGTACCTGAAAAGTACGGCATTTATCAATCTGTTGGTGACACCACCGGCCCCGGCGGTATTGTACGTGCTATGCGTACTGTCCCTATGTTTGAGGAAATTGCAAATTATGTTAAGGAATACTGCCCAAATGCTTGGGTTATTAACTACACTAACCCAATGACTCTTTGTGTTAAGACTCTTTATAGGGTATTCCCTGAAATTAAGGCGTTCGGCTGCTGCCACGAGGTTTTTGGAACTCAAAAGCTGCTTACATGGGTAGTCGAGGAGTACCTTGGCGAAAAATGCACAAGGCAGGATATTGTCGTTAACCCTGTTGCGGTTAACCACTTCACTTGGCTTACAAGCGCTACCTACCACGGCATTGACCTGTTCCCCTATTACGCTAAATACTGTGAAAAATATGCGGACGGACTTCCCGCAAAGGCCGATAACAACTGGATGAACAATCACTTTGCTTGTGCAGGCAAGGTTACCTTTGACTTGTTCAGAAGATTTGGTTATATTTCAGCGGCAGGTGACAGGCATCTTGCAGAGTTCTGCCCCGGCAAGTGGTATCTTGAAAGTCCTGAAAGAGTTCGTGAAATGAAGTTCGGTCTTACCCCTGTTTCCTGGAGAAAAGAGGACCTTAAGAACAGACTTAAGAGAAGCCGTGAAATTCTTGACGGTGATGAAATCAAGCTTTGGAATACAGGCGAGGAGGGTGTTAACCAGATGAGAGCCCTTTTGGGTCTTTGCGATTTGATAACAAACGTAAACATTCCAAACAGAGGTCAGATTCCTAACCTTCCTTTAGGCGCAGTTGTTGAAACAAATGCTATTTTCCGCTCTGATGAGCTACGTCCTGTTTACGCAGGTGAAATTCCAAACGAGATTTATCCTCTCGTTTCAAAAATCTGCACCGAGCAGGAGGCTGTTTCCGATGCTATTGCAGAGCGTAACCTTGACAAAATATTTGCTGCATTTTCATCAGACCCTCTTGTTACCTGCAATTTGGCTGATGCAAGAAAAATGTTTGATGAAATGGTACAGAACACCAAAAAGTATTTGACAGATTATCAGCTTTAATATAGAATCATGGCGGTATTTGTTTTCTTGCCGCCAAGGAGTGCATTATGGATATTGCAAGAATTAAAAGAGTAAAGCCCTTAATGGACAGGCGCTTTGGCATGTTTATACACTGGGGAATCTATTCCGTCCCTGCAAGGGCATCCCGCTCTGAATGGATAAGAAATGTTGACAGGGTGACAATAGAGGATTACCAGCCATATTTTGACACATTCAACCCCGTTGACTATGACCCTAAAAAATGGGCACGCTTAGCTAAAGAGGCAGGCATGAAATACGCTGTGCTTACAACAAAGCACCATGACGGCTTTTGCCTTTTCGACAGCCAATATACCGACTACAAATCCACAAACACCCCTTGTGGACGTGATTTGGTAAAGGAATATGTTGAGGCATTTCGTGCTGAGGGCATTATGGTTGGCCTTTACTATTCCCTGCTTGATTGGCACCACCCCGATTACCCTGCATATGGGGATATGCACCACCCAATGCGTGACAACCGGGAGTTTAAGGGACAGGGTGAGCATTTTGAGCGCTATGTTGAGTATTTGCACAACCAAGTGCGTGAGCTGCTTACAAATTACGGAAAGATAGATATTATGTGGTTTGACTTTCACTACGGTGAAATGACAGGGGAAAAGTGGGAAGCTACCAAGCTTGTCAAAATGGCGCGCGAAATCAATCCCGATTTGATAATTGATGACCGTTTAGGCGGTGATATTAAGGTTGAGGAGCCTGTTTACTACGCAGGTGACTTTGGCTCACCCGAGCAAATGATTCCCGCAGGGGGAGTACGTGATTACAAGGGAAATCCAATCCCTTGGGAAACCTGTATGACGTTAAATGACAACTGGGGCTACAGCCAGCGCGATATGAATTACAAGAGCGCCAAGCACGTTATACGTATGCTTGTTGAATGTGCCTCAAAGGGCGGTAACCTTATTTTGAATGTCGGACCCGATGCAAGGGGCAATATACCAAAGAAAAGCATTGAAATTTTAAAAGAGGTTGGCGAGTGGATGAGGCTCAACGGTGAATCCATTTACGGCTGTGGCATAGCTGACTATCCAAAGCCCGAGTGGGGCCGTATAACCAAGGGTGAAAAAGCCGTTTATCTTCACGCAATTGACTTGAACCAGGACACTATTTCAATGACCAACTTTCCGTATAAGGTTAAAATGGCAACACGTTTGTCTGACGGAAGCTTACTTAGCATGGCGGAGCCTTGGAACGTTGACAGCTATGACGGAGAGAACAATGTTTTTGTTCATATGCCGCCGTTCCCCGTGCTTGACCCTGTTGATGAGGTAATTAAATTAGATATCGAATAAATCAAAAAGGGGAGGCAATCGCCTCCCCATTTTGCTTTATTTTCACTCAAAGATGCAAACATAATTGAAAATACCGCAAAAATATGTTAAGATATATTTAGCCTTACGCGAATCAAGGAGCAAGACATGATTAGGATTGCATTTGTATGCCACGGGAATATTTGCAGAAGCCCTATGGCGGAGTTTGTTTTTAAAAATATGATTAAAAATTCGGGTGTTGAGAACAAGTATTTTGTGGTGTCCCGCGCTACGAGTGATGAGGGAATTTGGGGTGGGATAGGCAACACCATACACAGGGGGACTCTTGGCGTTTTTTCAAAATATGCTATCCCATATGACAAGGGAAAAAGGGCAGTGCAGCTAACACGTGAGGATTACGAAATGTATGACCTTTTTATCGGTATGGACAACGCTAACATAAAAAATATGCACCGTATTTTCGGCGCTGATCCGCAAAGCAAGGTAAAGCTGTTGCTTGAATACGCAAATGAGGCAAAAGAGGTTGCGGACCCTTGGTACACGGGGAATTTTGAGATAACCTACCGCGATATTGTAAAGGGTTGTAAAGGGCTTTTACAGACACTGGGTGAGGCAAAATGAAGTACAAGGCAATAGTTAAGGGCGAATTTCTCTCCCGACCAAACAGGTTTATAGCAAACGTGGAAATTAACGGAAATTCAGAGGTTGTCCACGTAAAAAACACAGGTAGATGCAAGGAGCTTTTGTTACCCCACACAACCATTTATTTAAGTGTTTCCGACAATCCCCAAAGAAAGACCAAATATGACTTGATAGCGGTAGAAAAAACGACACAGGGTGGCACTTTTCTTGTAAATATGGACTCTCAAGTAGTAAATGACGTGGCAGAGGAATATTTAAAATCTTATCTGCCAAATGCTTATATTAAACGTGAGGTTACATACGGTAATTCCCGTTTTGATTTCTATATTGAAAATAAAGACACACGCGCCTTTTGTGAGGTTAAGGGAGTTACCCTTGAAAATGACGGCGTTGTGTCCTTTCCCGATGCGCCAACGGAGCGCGGAATTAAGCATTTAAATGAGCTTGTAAGGGCAAAAAAAGAAGGGTATGATGCCTATGTGCTATTTGTTATACAAATGGAAGGAATAAAGTATTTTACCCCAAACGATATTACCCATAAAGCCTTTGGAGATGCATTAAGAAATGCAAGTGCGCAGGGTGTTAAAATTATGGCAATTGACTGTATCGTTACCCCCGATACTATAATACCAAACAACAAAGTGGAGGTGCTTCTATGACAATGGTTCTTTTGACCGCCTTAGGTGTTGGCGGTGCTACGATTATAGGCGCTGTAATCGGATTTATTTTCAAGAATATTTCCCACAAATTCAGCGATATTGTTTTGTCCTTTGCGGCTGGCGTTATGCTTTGCGCCGCTATTCTTGGGCTTATTGTGCCGTCATACGAATACGGAACAAAATACGGTGTGCCAATAGCGCTTTTGCTAACTGTTGGTGGCATTTTTGTAGGCGCTGTTGCCCTTAACTTAATTGACAAGCTGGTGCCCCACCTGCACAAGCTGGCAGGGGCAGATTTAGAGGAGCATCGTAGCAACCAAAAGCTTAGCAAGGTCTTGCTTTTTGTAACCGCTATTGCAATACACAACCTGCCCGAGGGAATTGCGGCAGGCGTTTCCTTCGGCTCGGGTAATGAAGCAGAGGCGCTTGTGATTGCGGGCGGTATTGCACTTCAAAACATACCCGAGGGTATGGTAATTATCGGTCCTATGCTGGCAAGCGGTGTTAGTAAAAAACGTACCTTTGCCTTGGCATCTGTCACAGGTCTTATTGAGGTAGTTGGCACCCTTATCGGTTATTTTGCTGTTTCAATTGCAGAGGCGGTTTTGCCATTTGCCCTTGCTTTTGCAGGCGGCACTATGCTCTACGTTATCAGTGATGAAATGATACCTGAAACCCACGCCCACGGTGAACAACGGGGAGCCACCTATGCCCTGCTTGTCGGATTTTGCATTATGTTAATTTCTGATATATTATTAGGATAAGAAAAGCACCCGTTTGGGTGCTTTTTTATGCTTTTATGCTACCAAAATCCTTATGATTTTTATAAAAAACAAACACAGGGTCGGACTTTGCAAGCTCCAAGCTTTCTTTAGAGAAGCGTTTTTCTTTAACCAAAAGCTTTAGCTCATATCCCTCTATATCCTCTTTGATGAGGGGAGCAAAAATCTCCTTGGCGCAGGATATCTCCATTGATTTTTTGCCCTCATCCGGCGTTATCATCCATTTGCCATTTTCATAATAATAGCCCTGATAATACGGTATTACCAAAATTGCATTTTCTGTTTTGTAATAGTAATAGCCTTCATCCTGGAAAACCATTTCAAGACATGGATTTTCCTTTACATACTTATAGCTTTTGTAGCCGAAGTTACTTGTTATGCCCAAGGAATATTTGATTTTTAAGTCCTTGTAAAACTGTGACCTCTTATAAATAAGAAGCTCAATTGGTGCGGGAATTACCGTTGTGACCACATATATCAGCCCAAACACTATAAGCCCAACAAGCACAAAGGGAAGGGTTACTATAAACAATAAAACCGCCAAGGGCTTGCTCATTTCTTTATGATTATGTGCCATATGTTTCCTTTCAAATTAGGGAAATAGCGACACTCCCCAAGGGATTGTCGCTATTTTATTACTATTTAACGTTAACTACAACCTTGTGTGTCTTGCCGTCAGCATATGATGGAACAATATTGCCCTCAATTGCTTTTCCGTCAACGGTAACCTCAACTGAAATATCCTTATACTTCTTTTGTGGATTGTTAATTTCAATTTCATAGGTTGCGCCACGGAACTCTCTCTTCATTGACGCCTTGTCAAATGGAAGATGCGGCTCCATTACAAGGCCCTCATATGTAGGTCTAGCGCCAACAAGATAGTTCTCCATTGTGTTGGTGTACCAAGCAACAGAGCCTGTAATCCAGCTGTATTCCATCTGGAATGCGCTGTTCTTATGCTCAGGGCCAAAATAGCAGTTTGAGAACATATATGGCAAGCACTTGTTCTTTATTTCTGCATTGTCACCAAACACATAGCCCGGTGCAATCTTCTTAAAGAGGTCATAAGCAAGGTCAGCCTTACCGTACTTAAGAAGACCGAGAATCATCCAGATGTTTGTATGTGAGTAAATTGTACCGTTTTCGCAAATGCCCGGCTCCATTGAGGAAATACGTCCGATTGTTGGGTCGAACTCCTTAAATGAAGGGGTAAGAAGCATATAGCCAACAGGTGTTGCCATACGCTCATCCATAGCCTTAATAAGTGTATTTGCCCTTTCCTCAGATGCAACGCCTGAAATCAGTGACCAGCACTGAGATTCCATAAACATCTTTGCGTACTTGTTTTCCTTTGAGCCAAGAGGTGAGCCGTTATCTGTGTAGCAGCGTCTGTACCATTCTCCGTCCCAGGCATTGTCATTAATTGCCTTCATAATGCTTTCACGGCGGGCAAGATAGTTCTCTTCCTTTTCCTTCATACCAAGGTGGCGTGCAAGCTCTGCCATTTCAAGAAGAGCCTGTGCATAAGCGATTGAAAGCCATACGCTCTCACCCTTACCCTCCTTACCAACGCCTGTGAGTGAGTCATTCCAGTCACCGAACTTGATAAGAAGAAGGTCGTGTACACCCTTGTTTGATTCAAGGAAGTCAAGGGCTCTGTCCATATGGCCAAGAACGGTAGCCTCTCCCTCATCTCTGAATGGAACAATCTCGTTCAAGAACTCAAGGTCGCAGGTTTCACGAAGGTATGCGGTAAGTGTAAACTCAAGCCAAAGAGCTGAGTCAGAATAAGCCTTTGTATCAACAGGGTTCCAGCCACGAACAGCCATACCGCTTGCGTACTGGTTCTTAATAGCCTCTCTTAAAATTTCCTTTGTTCTCTCGTTCTTGAAGGAAACAACGCCAAAGCCGTGCTGAACAATATCACGGTAGCCATTGTAGCCCCAACGGCACCAGGTAGCGCCGAAGTTTGTTGCGTGCTTGCCCCAGAAGTTGATAAGACGGTCAAGATGCTCATCACTTGTGGTGATGTGGTTCTTTGAATACAAATCGTGGTAGTGCTTCTTTGTTTCCTCAAAGTATTTGTCCTGGTTCTTTAAATACTTTTCTGTCAAGGCAAGGGAAACATCCTCACAGTCGCCTGCGCCAAGCATCAAATTAATTGTTTGTTCACAGCCTGCCTCAAGCTCAACATCAAAGCGGAGAGAGCAAATTGTTGCATTTGCAGAGCCGATTGAGTTGCGACTAACGCCCTCTCTTACAACCTGTGGAGATGCGATTGTGCCGTATTCACCAACGAATACGTTCTGGCAACCCTCACTACCGCTGATTTCATAGTCAGCAGACATAAATGCGGTTAAGTAGTTGTGAGGAACGATAAACGGATGCTTGGACATATAGAATGTGTTGCGCTCCTTATCAAAGCGAGTGCAACGGAACATAGTGTCACCGTAGCTGTCAAAGCCCCACTTGAACTTAAACTGAATCTGGCTATATGTAAATATGGAATATGAACGCTTCTTATTTCCTTCATTCTTAATGCCAAGCTTCCAAATTTCAACAGGGTCATTTCCCTTTGGAACGAAAAGGCGAAGAGATGCAAGGGTGTCACAGGTCTTGTTTTCAACGTATGTATAGCCTAAGCCCTGTACGCATTTATAGCTTTGGTATGGGTGGCACACAGGCTCCCAGTTAAGTGTCCAGAACTCCCCTGTTTCGTTATCACGGATAAAGATAAGCCTGTTGTAAAGGTGGTCCTTACCAAAAACGTCATAGTCGCAAATACGACCAACGCCTGTGTAAAGCTGAATACCCTCGGTACCGTTAATCTGGTAGTCGAAGCAGCCTATACCTGTCTGATGCACGTTTGCATAGCAGGAGTCATTAAATAAAAAGTTGTCAAAGGGACGTGGAGTATTTGGTGCTGTAATTATAAACTCGTCTCCGCTTTGATTAAAATAACCGTACTTGTATTCCATATTTTTGTCCTCTCTCGTTATGTTTTTGGTGGATGGGCGCATTTGCGCCCCCACCTTTTATTTTACCATAGGTTTACAAATTGTTCAATAGTATTTTTAATAAATATAGTCCTCCGGGCGAATATCCTCACCATTCAAGAGCTTTTGGAAGCTAACCCTTAAAATGTCTATCTGTGAAAGGGATGTGTTGAATTCAACGGTTGACGGCTCCCACGTTTCAACACCGTTAACAATTTTGCCGTTTGCACCCTCAATCATTACATTTACGCTTGTACCGATTTGATAATAGCTGAACCTGAACAGGTTGTTGTCATTATCCTGCGCAATAAATTCAAAGATAAGTGAGCCGGAATCCGCCTTTATAGCTTCCCTTTCCTCTTTGGTCATCGAGTTCATTTCGGTTGGGTTAGGGAAATAAACAAGCATACGGTAAAAGTCCGTAAACTCGTTTTCCTTTCCACCGTCTTCATTGACCCTGCTCTCAAATTTCAGACCGCTTGAGGTGGTGGCGATAACTCCGCCCTGTCCGTTTGGCTCAATGCTGATTACCTCCTCGGCAGAGTAAATAATTTCGCCTGTTTTGTCATTCTTCCTTTGAACCCTCACCTTTATGCTCTTCATACCGGGGGCGTATGGGTCCTCATTCTTCAAAAGATACTCGTAGAACAAGCCTGAAATATCTGTGCTTGCCCATTCAAACACTGCCCTGCCCTCACTTTCAAGGAAGGAAAGACTGCTTTGCGGAGCTCTTACTATAAAAGGAGTGTCATCACCGTAAAAATACGAAAGGGTATAATAATATCCGTCTATTAGCTTGCTTATGCGGAAGGAAAAGGTGTCGTCTTCATCAGCGGACAGCTGCGCCTTTACCATATATACATCATCGTTTATTCCCAGGCCGTATTTAGCCAGGTCCTCATTTGTGGGGCTCAGGCAAACAACCTTGTCCCCCATAAAGGAAACATACAGTGACGTATAGGCATTTGTTACCCTGTTTATATCTGCGCTTGTCTTTTCCCACTCACCCGATACCGCATTTTCATATTCAAGAAGATATGAGTTTATAAGTCCTTCAACTTCTTGGTTTTTTAACACCTGCAAAATGGTGTTTACCTTATCAGCCGCAAAATTGCCCGTTGCAATTTCAAACATGTGCATATCCATATTCGAAACTATTTCTGTGACAGTCTTTTTTCCCAGGTCCTTGTGCTGATAAACCACCGGGGATATGTAATCCTCAACAGGGGCGAGCATACAGTTTTCTACACCCTCCTGGTGGTAACGGTAAACCGTATTTCTGCCCTTCAAAGCCACGTAATATGTTGTTTCGCTTGTAAGGGTGGCGTTTCCGATGTAAACCGTATGGTATGCTGTCTCTCCGCTTTCCGTTTCATATCCCACGGTGTAGGATGCAATACAGGTATCCTCCGTTACGCCGAAAACCCTCATCTGCTCCTCTGTCTGGTCACGCATTGGCGCACTGCCCTCTGCGTGGGACTGGTAGGACACGGGCAAATATACATACGCAATAAGCACCGAGTACAGGGCATCATTGGGCTTAATCCCCTCGTGCCCGAGAAGGCGCATTTCCTCAGCGTTCATTGTATTGTCATAATACTTATGGAAAGCATATGTGCCATGCTCATTTTTAATTTCAAGGAAATTTATATCCTGCTGATTAAGCTGCGGATATATGGTTACCATCGTGTTGTTATAAAGCCCCTCACCCGGTGCTACATACGGTGGTGGCGTTACAGGTGCCGGCTCCTCCTCCATCAAGGGAAGAACCACAAAAATATAAACAAATATAAGAGCTACAAGAACAAGCAAAAGCACCGCAATCAATATAATTTTTTTCTTTGCTTCCTGGCTCATCTGTTCTTTCTCCTAACTATTACAAACACACCGCACGCTATGATTAAAAGCGGCATTATTGTAACAAGACAAACAAAAACTGTTGTTGCCTCTTTTGATGTAATATCAAGCTCATAATTTGCAAAGGTCTTAAAGTCCAGGTTAACAGGCACTGTCAACGCAGTTGTTGAGTGAATAAGCGCCAGTATAATTCCGTCATTTGAATAAACCGCTGAGGACAAATAGTCATCCTCTACAAACCCGCCGCTTGGACAAACAACAAAGTATGAATAAGCAGGCTCATTATCCTTTATGGTGGTAAACGAGGTAACGCTCATAACCGTGTGCTTGCCGCTTTGTGTGCCGTAAAGCGCATTTGCATTTGTTTCCACAAGCGGTAATGTGTATCTTTGTGCCGCCCTGTCATTGTATCCGTACTCCCCGTTTACAACCTGGCTGTATCTTTTATCAATTTCCAATATACCGCTGTTGTTCAGCATAGGCTTTGTCGAGCCGAAATTCTGCAAAGCGCTTAAATATGTTTCAGCTGCATTGTTGTCAGCAATATTTCCCCTGAAATCGTTGCTTGCCCCAAGAGATGTGGAGCTTGGGTCCTTTACAACCTCACTGTCAAGAACGGTAACACCTGTTTCCTGCCTGATAAAGTCGTAAAGATTCTTTAAAGGATGCTCCTTCACATCACTTCCGACAGGGTCTGTAAAGCACATAACCGTACCCTTGCCCATAATCAGATAGTCACTGATTTTATTAAGCTCGCTGGCGGTATAGTCACTATCGGGCTGATTGATAATAAGCGTTCTTGCGCTTGCGGGAATCTGCCTGTCCTCGGTAAACTCCGCCTCTATGTCCTTAAGCTTGTACTCCTTACTGCACTTGTCACAGGTAAGCTTTTCAAGCTTGTTTACCTCAAGGTAGCCCCAGCTTTCACCGCAATTTACGGTCTTGCAGGTAAATTGCTTGTCACTCAAATCAATGTACCTTACCTCAAAGCCGCAATCCATATATATCTTGGCAATAGCAGGAATTTCAAAGTCTGTTTCGGTTGAATAAGGAATATCCTCACCGTGACCCGTTACAAAATAAACGGTGGGCACCTTATCCTGTGTTAAGCTGAGAACCGCTGTTGCAAAAACCCTTTCTCCGCTATATCCGTAAATGCTTGTGCCCCCAAGCGCATCCTCAGCAAAGGTATAAAAGCTGGTTGCATGGTAGGTCCTGTAAAATGTACCGTAATTGCCGTTTTCATCCTTGCGGGCGATTATAACGGTAGATTCGCTTGGCTTAAGCTGTGAGCTTACGGTTGTGAACCTTCTCATAAACTCATAGTCCTTTACAGGGTCCTTATAAATTACAGACACGTTATCAAGCCTTTCGGCAATTTGCGTAGCCGTTGAATGTACGTAAGCCAAGGCATTTCCTGTTTCAAGATTTGAATAATTCTTCTGCGCCTCGTCCTTATCACAGCAGAAAATAATATCAATATCCACGTCCTCGCTTACGGTCTTGAGCAGCTCAACCAAAGGCTCAGACACTGTGTAAAGCTGCTCCTCTGTCATATCAAGGTACCAGCTGAAGGCATCGGACAAAACCGTTACAATTGAGTTAAGCATAATTACAATTGCCACAATAACCGCCACGAAAACAACATTAAGAGTGCCGTACTTTACCCTTTTGGAGTCGGCAAAGGATTTTAAGCTTCCAAATTTCATAAATCCACCCCTCCTTAATTGTATTTGCGCGCTTCAAACACACGCACGGTTAAAAACAAAAATACGCCCGTTATTGAAATGTAGTATATAAGAGCGCCTATGTCAAAAATTCCATATGTGAACTTGTCATATCTTGCATAAATGGAAAGCCAGTCAAGAACTACCCTTATGGCATAAACCTCAATAAATCCGTTGAACAGATTGATAAGGAATAAAAGCAAAAGCGCAACCACGGTAATTACTATTGCCGCAAACTGATTTTCAGTTAAAGAGGACACCAAAAGCCCAATGGCAATAAAGCACATACCCACAAGCAAAAGCGCCATCATATTACCCATTACAAGGGCGGTGTTGGCTCCGCTTGCCCCCTCTGCTACATAGGAGCTTAAGGGAATGAAGAAAATGCTTGACAGCACAAGAAAAATTACAAGCATTGTAAAGGAGGAAAAGAACTTGCCAAGCACCATTTGCGTTGTGGAAACAGGCGCGGTTAAAAGCAGCTGCTCCGTCTTTGTTCTTTTTTCCTCGCTAAATGATTTCATTGTCAGAATGGGCAAAAAAATCATCAGAACGAAAATCAAACCCGAGAAATAAACAGAGGCATCCGCAGTTTCGGAAAGCACGGTGGAAACCGAGAAGATTATAGCCGCAATAGCAAGGGCGCTTGCCAAAAATATGTAGCCTATTGATGTTGTGAAATACGAGCGCATTTCTCTTTTAAAAATTGCCAGCATATTATCTCTCCTTTCCTTGAACGCCTTGAATAAGCTTAACGAATACGTCCTCAAGCTCAGCCTCAAGATTTTCCATACCCATCATAGGCCAGGAACGGCTTGCAAGGGCATTGAATATGATTTTTCTTACATCAATTGCAGGGTTGCTCTCAATTATGTAGCTATAAGTATCCCCTTCTTTAATTCCGTCACTTGTAACGCTGAGAATTCCCTGAAGTCCCTTAAGCATATTAAGAACCTCACGGTTGGGGCCTGCAACCTTAATTTTAATTTTTGCACTTTGACCAACCACACGGTTTAAGTCCGCAGTTTTTTCATTTGCTATAATCTTGCCCTCATTAATAATGATTACCCTGTCGCAAATTGCCTGTACCTCCGGCAAAATATGGGTTGACAAAATTACTGTGTGCTTTTTACCAAGGCTTCTTATAAGATTTCTGATTTCAATAATCTGCACAGGGTCAAGACCAACCGTTGGCTCATCAAAAATAATGAACTTTGGGTTACCCACAATTGCCTGCGCAATACCAACCCTTTGCTTATAACCCTTGGAAAGATTTTTGATTAAACGGTTTTGAACGTCAAGGATTTTTACCTTTTCCATAACCTCATTCAAATGCTCTTTTTTGTTAAAGTCACAGCATTTCAAATCGAAAACGAAGGAAAGATACTCCAAGACAGTCATATCAATATAAAGGGGCGGCTGCTCAGGCAAAAAGCCGATTTGGCGCTTAACCGCCAGTGGCTCCTTGAAAATATCCTTGCCGCCAACGGTAACACTGCCGCCGGTTGCCGATAAATAGCCTGTAATTATATTCATGGTAGTGGATTTTCCCGCACCGTTAGGGCCAAGAAAGCCAACTATCTCCCCTTCCTTGATGGTAAAGGAAATATCATCTACCGCATTTTTACTACCGTAGTTTTTAACAAGGTTTTTAATTTCTACCATTGTTTATAGCTCCTTTTCTTTGTGTAAGCGAAGGACCCCTGCCGCTTAAGCACTCCTTAATTCCGTACATATGCATTTGCAAACAGTTACAACACGTACATATGCGCGCATTTTTACAAAATAAAGTATAACATACAAAAAACCATATTTCAACACCAATATTTTCAAAAAAACATTTTTCAGCCGTCTGTCACATTAAAAACACCCGTTTATGTCTTGATATTTGCGCCGAAATATGGTAAATTTAACATAAGAGCTCTTTGCCACAGTATACACGGTCGAACCCGTCTGTCGCGCAAAACAGAGGCTTAGCCTTACAGAGGAGGAAATTATGTCAAAATCTTATTGGATATGGCACCCCGGTGCCTTTGAGCTGTACCACAGTATGCTTTTGCACAACAGACGTACAAGTGCAAAAACAGTTAACATAAACGGAAAAGAGGAAAGGCGCTCCGTTTACTATCCACCTATGTGGCGTGTTGACGGTCCCTGCCATAATGCAGACCTTACTAAAACAGAGGAGCTTCAAGCCGAGTGCGAAATTGAGCTTTTTTCCAATACGGAATATTGCCACATTCTGGTTGACGGCAAAAAATACCCGAAAAACACAAGGATTGTTCTTTCCAAGGGTAAGCACACAGTGGAGCTCCACGGTTACAAAGCAGAGTCCTTTCCCGCATTTTACATAAAGGGAAATGCTTTCAACACAGACAGGACCTGGTTAAGTTGCAACAATAATAATCAGCCCGGCAGGCACGCAGGACAAAGTGAACTATACAAGGATCACTGTGATAATGTGGAAATTTTCAAGTTCAAGTATGAAAAAATGAGCCCTGTGTCGATAAAACAGGAAAATGGCGGCGTTTTATATGACTTCGGTTGTGAGAAATTCGGCAAAATCATTTTAGAAAACGCACCCAACGGTGAGTATCTTCTCTGCCTGGGTGAAAGCGTGGAGGAGGCGTTGGACACTGCCTACTGTCAGCTTTGCGTAAATGCCCAAGTGACAAAGGGAGCTTTCACATCCGTTCCCGTGGCATTTCGTTACATTTTTGTGCCAAATTTAACCACTCCCCTTGACATTTTTGTGAATTTTGAGTTTTTACCCCTTGAAACAAAAGCGAGCTTTGAGTGTGATAACGAGCTTATTAACCATCTTTGGAGGGTTTGCGAATATACGATGCTTTTAAACTCACGTGAAGGCTTTTTTGACGGTATCAAGCGTGACCGCTGGGTTTGGAGCGGAGATGCCTACCAAAGCTATTTTGTAAACTACTACCTTGCCTTTGACAAGGAAATTGTAAAGCGTACAATCCGTATGCTGCGCGGTAGTGAGCCTATGACAAAGCATATCAATACCATTTCCGATTACACCTTCTATTGGCTGTGCAGTATTTGGGACTACTATTTCTACACAGGGGATAAGGATTTTGTACTTGACATTTATCCCGATATGCTTGAGGTTTTAAGCTTTGTTGAGGGCCGCCTTGCCCCGGACGGTATGTTTGAGCGCAAGCCTGACGACTGGGTGTTTATGGATTGGTCCACCTTTGATTCAAACGGCCCTATCTGTGCTGAGCAAATGGTGCTTTGCAAGGCATATGACAGCATTTCAAAATGTGCTGAGCTGTGTGGGGATACAAAAACAAGCGCAAGAGCCAAAAAGCAAGCGGAGTACATAAAGGAGCAAATTAATCTTCTTTATTGGAATGAAGAAAAGGGTGCGTTTGTTGACTGCTATAAATCGGGCAGGAATAACGTAACTCGCCACGCAAACATTTTTGCTATTCTCTTTGACTTAACAAGCAAGGAGCGTAAGGAAAAAATCGTTAAAAACGTAATTTATAACAAGGAAATAACCCCTATTACCACACCGTATTTTGAGTTTTATGAGCTTGATGCCATGTGCCACATAGGTGACTTTGAGTATATGACAAATATGCTTGACAGCTACTGGGGCGGCATGCTCCGCTTGGGCGCAACCACCATCTGGGAGGAGTTTGACCCAACCAAAAACGGTATTGAGCATTATGAAATGTACGGTGGAAAATATGAAAAGAGCCTTTGCCATGCCTGGGGTGCTTCCCCCATTTATCTTCTTGGCAAGTATGCACTGGGCGTTTATCCCACCAAGGCAGGCTACAGGGAATATGATGTTAAGCCGAACTTGATGTGCTTTAAGCACTTCTGTGGCACTGTGCCGACACCAAAGGGCACCGTTACCGTAAAAATGGACGGGGGACGTGTGTCTGTTTTATCCCAGCTTGACGGCGGCACCCTTATTCTTGGCGGCAAAAAATATACCATTGAAAAAAACAAAGAGCTTACAGTTAATATGTAATACAAAAAGCCTTCTCCTGCCGGGAGAAGGCTTTTGTGTTCTATTTTAATATGATTACCTTATTCATCCTGTGGGAGCTTTTTCAAAAAGATTATCATACAGGGTAAGGAAATTATGGCTGATACAACATAAGAGATTGGCTGTGCAAGCTCTATGCCAAAAACATCAAGATACCTTGGCAAAATCAAGCAAAGAGGAATGAAAAGCACGCCACCGTGCAAGCTTGAAAGAATCAGTGCGGGCAAGCTTTTTCCTATGCTTTGGAAAAGCATTGTCACAACAACAGATACGGGGAAAAATATAAGTGCTATACAGTATAGCCTCAGGGCTTGGCTTCCTATTTCTATAACCGCTTCTTCATTTCTGAACAAGCTGATAATTTGCGGGGCAAATATTGAGCAGCAAATTGCTATTATGCCTATTAAAGCCATACCCAAGCCAAGGGTGAAAAGCGTACCCTTTTTAACCCTTGAATATTTTTTTGCGCCGTAGTTAAAGCCGGAAACAGGCTGGAAGCCCTGACCTATTCCAAGGCCAACGCTGAACACTAAGAAGGATGTCCTGCCAACGTAGCTCATTGCCGCAATTGCCACATCCCCAAACTGCTTTGCCTGAATATTCAAAACCATTGTGGAAATGCTGTTAAGCCCCTGCCTTGCAAAGCTTGGAAGGCCAACAACTATAATGTCCCAAAGCACGCTAAAGCCCTTGTCCACATTCCTTATGGAAATTTCACTTTGCGTCTTTTTAAGAAGGAACATTGAAATAAGAATAAAGAAGGATGTGTATTGTGAAAGCGCAGTGGCAAATCCCGCTCCGCTAATACCCATATCAAAGACAAAAATAAACACGGGGTCGAGTATAATGTTCAAAATTCCGCCTGTTGTCAGCCCTATCATAGCCAGGGTTGCACGCCCCTCATATCGAAGAATGTTGTTTAAAACACAGCTTGTTGTCATGGCGGGGGCAGATATTAAAATCCACATTCCGTAGTCCTTTGCGTAAGGCAAAATTGTGTCCGTGCTGCCCAAAAGCCTCATAAGCGGCTCCAAAAATACAAGCCCGAGGGCGAGAATTATTATACCGCATCCAAGACCCGCAAAAAAGCCTGTGGATGCGTATTTGCTTGCCTCCTTGGTGTTCCTTTGACCAAGCAAGCGGCTGATTTTGCTCCCCGCGCCGTGGCCAAACATAAAGCCAAATGCCTGCAAAATTGCCATAACGCCAAAAACAACGCCTGTGGCACCCCCTGCGCTTAAGGAAATCTGACTTACAAAATATGAGTCAGCCATATTGTATATGTTAGTAATTAACATACTTATTGTTGTGGGTATGCCCAAGGAAATTATCAGCCTTGGAATTGGCGTTTGTGTCATTTTTATGTATTTTGCATCAGAATCTAAGCTCATACAAACTCCTCTTTTCGGACAAACACCGTAGGTGTGCAAGCCTACGGTGTTTGTTTTATCTCATATTTTTAAGATTTAATGCAACCTTAACCTTTTCAACAATGCCCTTGGCATTTAAGTTAAAGTATTCGAGCAAATCCTTGCCTGCGCCCGATTTACCGAACTGGTCGGGAACGCCGTGCCTTACCACAGGAACAGGACAAACCTCAGAAAGTGCCTCTGCAACTGCGCTGCCAAGACCGCCGATTATATTATGCTCCTCTGTTGTTACGATAGCACCTGTCTGCTGTGCCTCCGCAATCAAAAGCTCCTTGTCGATAGGCTTTATTGTGTGGATGTTGACAACAGATGCCAAAATGCCCTCGCCCCTTAAAATTTCTCTTGCAATAAGTGCCTGCTCAACCATAAGTCCGTTTGCAACAATTGTTACATCATTGCCGTCAGCAAGCTTAACTCCCTTGCCGATTTCAAACTTATAGTCCTCATTATCATTAATTACGGAAACAGGAAGTCTGCCAAAGCGAATGTAAACAGGGCCGTTATACTTAATTGCCGCTTCAACCGCACATCTTGCCTCAACCGCATCAGACGGGTTCATAACAACCATACCGGGAATTGTACGCATAAGCGCCATATCCTCACAGCACTGGTGTGTTGCACCGTCCTCACCAACGCTGACGCCACCGTGGGTAGCGCAGATTTTAACGTTCAAGTGTGGATAACCGATAGAGTTTCTAACCTGGTCAAAGCTCCTGCCTGCTGCGAACATAGCAAAGGTAGATGCAAATGGGATTTTGCCTGTTGTTGCAAGACCTGCCGCAACACCAAACATATTATTCTCCGCAATACCGCAGTCAAAAAACCTTTCGGGGAATTTCTTTTTAAATACACAAGTTTTTGTAGCCTCCGCTAAGTCGGCATCGAGAACTACAATATCATTGTTTTGCGCGCCAAATTCAGCTAAAGCATTTCCGTATGCTTCTCTTGTCGCTATCTTATCTGCCATTTCTCTTTACCTCCTTAAAGTGACTTTTTATAAGCCTCAAGCTCGCTCTTAGCCTGGTTATACTGCTCCTCATTCGGCGCCTTACCGTGCCAGCCTGCTTGATTTTCCATAAAGGAAACGCCCTTACCCTTAACTGTCTTTGCAACAATTACGGTTGGCTTGCCCTTTGTCTGTCTTGCCTTTTCAAAGGCATCAAGAATTTCCTCTATATTATGTCCGTCAATGGAAATAACATTCCAGCCAAATGCCTTGAACTTGCTTGGGTAAGGCATTGTGTTCATAACGTCCTTTACACGTCCGTCAATCTGCAAGCCGTTATTATCTATAATCAAGCAAAGGTTATCAAGCTTGTAGTGGGCGGCAAACATAGTAGCCTCCCAAACCTGACCCTCCTGGCTCTCTCCGTCACCAATCATAGCGTAGGTACGATAGTCCTGGTTATTAAGCTTTGCAGCAAGTGCCATTCCGCAAGCAACGGAAAAGCCCTGGCCCAATGAGCCTGCGGACATATCAATACCCTTCATTGTTTTCATATCAGGGTGACCCTGGGTAAGTGAGCCAAGCTTTCTGAAATTTTTAAGCTCACTGATATCAAAATAACCGCGCATAGCCATTGCCGCATAAAGGGCAGGGCAAGAGTGGCCCTTGGAAAGAACAAATCTGTCTCTGTTTGGATCGGTTGGCTTTTTTGGGTCTATGTTAAGCTCTGAAAAATACAGGCAAGCAATCACGTCAGCGGCGGAAAGCGCTCCACCCGGGTGACCTGACTTACCGTTAAATACAGCTTCAACAGCGCCGAGCCTTATATCAGTAGCCTTTTTCTTTAAGTCTAAAATCTTACCGTTGTTCATTTTTGAACCTCCGAGTTAAAATGATAATGTTATTTTAACACTTTTGTTTTCCCTTGTCAATATTATATACTTAAAAGTTTAATATTACCAAAGGCAAAGCCTGAGCTTTATCGCTCAGGCTTTGTTTGTGCGTATTTTTTAAACTTCTGCAAATAATCAATTTTTTTAATCACACTGCCGCGGTAGTCATCCACCACCCACATATACGAGGAGTACATTTGAATAACGCCGCCTGTTATGTAAAGCACAATTTGCAAGGCGTTCCAAATGATGGATGCCACATTAACCTGGCTTGCAAGGCTAACCCCAAAGTAGCCGAAAATCACAGCCATAAGCAGCTTGATAATCATATCACTTGCATTTTTCCGGGAGGTAAATTCCTTCTTGCTCCTGCCAAAATCAAAGGGGTCAGATGCCTTGACTCCGTCAGAGGTAAGGTTGGAGGACACAAGGGGCTTAATCTTCACCCTTAAAGCCTTTTTGTACGTCTTCGCCCTTGCCTTGTCAATTTCACGGTCGATTCGTGAATCGCCCCTACAATTTATTTTTGCATTTTCAAAGGTCCCACCCTCACTATCAAAGTAATCGCTGTATTTCATTCCCTCTTTGGCAAGAATACGTGTGCGTATCTCACGTAGCACGCGTGCGTTTTCCCTTTCGCAAAACTCGTCAAGCTTGTCAATATACGGCGCTATTTCATCAACAGTCCTTGCGTGCAGATTGTTTGTTGCCACCGTGCGCTCGTCCTCATCCCCGCGGCGGATGCCAATAGAGCGGAAAATCCCGTTTATCATAATTCCCACAATCAAGCTAAGTACGCCTGTGGCAATTATCTCGTAAATGCTCTTGCCCGTTTTGGAAATGTTAATTAAGCTGCTCGCCACATAAACCAGGGAAATCAGCACAACAACAAAATAGCCTGCACTCCTGTAAAACGATTCTGTAAAATTGTTCTTTTTCATGTTTGTTTTCTCCTTTATTAATGATGCATCGGCTATGCCGATATGATGTTTTTCGCTTCGCTCAAAATGATGTTGCTCGCTTCCTCTTCGCAATGATGTAATGTTTGCCTTATGTGCTCGCAGGCACACATCATTGGCGTAAGCCTACATCATTGGCAAAGCCTGCATCATTTGCCTTGGCAAACATCATTGAAAACCGCCTCAGCGGTTTTCACACCCGTCCGCTAAATGCCTTTGCCATTTCCTGGGCATTCTTCTCCGCCGCCTTTTCTATTGCCCTGTCCTCCTTAGCCTTCTTGATAAGCGCCTGGCAAATGCAGTCAAGAATTTCGCCAATCAAGGCAAGCAAGGAAAATATAATCAAGTCCTTAAGTATAGATGCCAAAAGATAGCATAGCAAAAAGGTAATGCCAAAAAGGTAAATCCTTGAGGGTAGCTTTAGCTTACCAAGCACCTTTAAAAGAACTATAACCATAAGAATAGTGGCGCCAAGGGCAAGCTTTATCCCGTCAGACACGGTTTGTATGTAATTCTCTATGTTCAGCATAAAGTACAAAACCACAGGTCCAATGCTAAGCACAAAGGATAGAAGGTATAAAAACGGTATTTTAAGCCTTTTCATTTTAAATTCTCCTTTCTTTGAATAATGCATCGGCTATGCCGATATGATGTTTTTCTCCCAGCTCAAAATGATGTTGCTTGCTTTCGCTACGCAATGATGCAATGCTTGCCCTCATATGCCCGCAGGCACACATCATTAGGCGTAAGCCTACATCATTTGCCTTGGCAAGCATCATTGCTGCTTGAAAAATTCTTCGATTTTTCAAGCAGCTTCGCCATCTGCTTGCCCTTTCCGCTTTTGATAACCTCACTGTTGGCGGAAAAGCCAAGGGACAAAATCTCTGCCAGCACATTGCACTCATCAATAAGGGCTGACATTTCACCTTTAAGCTGTACCATCTGCTCATCAAGAGTAGGCACCTTTTCAACAGTCTTTTTTATCTCCTGTGCCTTGGTTTCAAGCAGCTCTGTGTTGCTCCTGAAGGCGCTTGCCCTTTCCTTTGCCTCCTCTACAAATGTGTCCTTTGTGTCCTTTAGCGACCTTAATGCGCTGAAAATCTTGCGAAGCACCGTTATCAAAGCCACCATGGAGGTAAGCACACCCACCACAATAGGCACAATTCTTTCCGTTATGTACGTTTCAATATCGTTTGTTATCTCCTCTGCCTCAAAATCACTTGCCATACATACACCTGCAAGGCTCAAGCAAAGCGTTAAAGCAAATACAATAAATAATAGTTTTTTCATTTTGCTTTTTCCTCCGATTTTATCTGCTCAACAAAAGCATTGTACACCTCAAATTCCTCGGGCTTTGTGTCCCTTTGGCGAATAATGGCAAGCTCATCATCAATAGAATATCTTTCACGTATTCTGTTAACTACTCTTTCCTTATAGGGTGCAAGTCCTACTTCTTCTCCACCAATAAAATCTTGTGGTGTTGCGTCTCTGTAAATTCCGTTTTCACAAATTCTCATTTAGAATCAACCCCCAATACTGTAATTTTAGTGCCTGTTATCAACGGTTTTTTTAAATCCGAGTCCAGCGCAAGGGTAATCGAGCTTAATTCTTTATTCAATTTGTTGGTATTGCGGTGTCCCAAGGGATATGAATAAAGCATTTGCTGGGCTCTGGATGATGTGCAGACAATTGTGTTATAGAACCAATCCCCGTAAGCGCCGTTGTATTTTCCTTCGATTTTCATTGCGGGCGCGCCTGTGCTGACAGACTGTGTAAACACCGCAAGCATATCATTGTGGGACATCCATATCTGTGTGGCAGCCGTCACGGCAGGATATTCAATTATAACCATAACCTCTTCAAGCGAAAAGGCATTACCGTCACTGTCAGTGTTAATTTTAACTACTGTATCCTCCTTAAGGGTCAGCTCTTGAATTAAGCGCGGTTCTTTTTTAAGCTCTTTTATATCAAGCTTGCTTCCTATTGCACTCAGGTACACCCCAAGCGGCTCAATGTAATAGGTAGTATCATTTTCCCACTCACACGCCAAAAAGGCGGAAAGGTCGGAAATAACCGTAGCGCTCGGATCCACACCTGATACACGAAACACCTGCAAGCCGTTTTCCACAACAAAAATCAAATCTCCTGCACGCACCGGGTATTCATCCACCAAAAGACCTGCCTTTGTGTAATATTCCTCAAGGAAGCCGTACATATTACCAATGCTCCACTTTACGTATACCCTGTTGCTGGAGCGTGACAATAGTAAATTTTCCTTTTTCTGCATCAATTCTCTGATATCAGCATGGGCTTCCTCGCTTTCGTTATGGGCGGTAAGCTCATCCTTGGTTACCAAAGCAGAGATTTTTTCATCCGTTTCCGCCTCTTGTGCTTCCAGCTCCTCCTTAGTTGCAAGGGGCGCTGTTTTTTCGTCAAGGGTTGCTAAAAGCTCACTTATCTTAGTGCCAAGCTCCTCCTTGGTTGCAAGCTTGCTTGTGTCAATTCCGCTTTCAAGTGCCAAAACGCGAACGCCAAGCCAGTGTAGGTAGTATATCTTACCTGCCTCATACTCGGTTGTGTACGCCTCACCGCTGTCGACGAACACATCTCCGCCTGATTGGGAGCTTGTCTTTTCATAAACAATAAACTCAGGCACCAAGGGCTCTGCAATAACAATAACGTCACCCTCGTTAATACCCTCAAGCCCGTCCTTAAGCAGTGTGTACATCCCCTCTATATTTACCACAGGATGCACCTTCGACTTGCCGCTTGCCAAATTGTACGCGCTGCTCGCCTTCTCCTTCGCCAGCTCAATAAGCGCTCTTATTTCCTCATGAACTTCACCGTTGACAGTGCTTGCCGCCTCCAGCTCCTCTTTTGTTGCAAGAGGGCTTAAATCAATACTTCTTGCAAGATTATACGCATCATTTGCTGTGCTTTTTGCACCTTCTATCTGAAGTCTTAAATGGGGATGAGCTGACAGGCTTGCATTGTGCTCGCTTGATTCAAGCTGTTGCTGCTGACAAGCCACTGTTAAGGCTTCTGTAATCTCTGCAATATCACCCAAATGAAGATTAAGGCACTGAGCAAAGTACCTGATAAAATCGTAAAAATATTTCTTTATCTGCTTTGCTCCCAGTCCGCTTTGTGCAGGGGAATCTGCCAAAGAATATGGGGAGCGCAATATAGTTTTGTTAATTTCTTCCTCTGTTAATCTAAAATCCTTACTCAACTATTTTCTCCTTTACTTTTTTATATGTTCCACCACGGAATAAATCAAAGATATATCGTGAATGCCAAGCTTGCCGCCCTTGCTTGATTTAACCCTTATTTTTATATAATCAAGTTGTCTTTCAAGACAATTTATCCTTGTGCTTTGCCTTAACATTGAATTAAAACCGAAATCAGTAAAATCCAAGGAGTTAAAATCAAGGCAATCTCCCACAATTACTGATTTTTCAAAGGAATTGTGCTTTGTTTCATATCCAATATTAATTTTGCACCTTGTTTCATCCGATAAGATAAGCTCAATTCCGTAAAGTGTCTTTTTTTCATCCGTTTCAAGGTCCGTAACAGGGGTAGAAAGCTCACACTCCACCGCCTTTTTTTCACTTAAAAATATTCTTTCAACATTCAAATCAAAAAGAACAACTTCCTTGTTATCAAGCAGTAGCGTAAAGCCCTCTCCCGCATTTGACAGTGTATATTCTGTTTCTTTTCCTCTCTCTAAATAAAGATGGACACTTGTATTGCTGCTATATCCTAAATCGCCGCAATAAATACACCCCTCTGCCGGATCTGTGGCCTTAATGATATCGTGATAAATCACCTCACCGTTTGAATCTGTAAGCTTAACCCACATTCCGTCATATAGCGCCACATTCCCGTTCTTGTCAAAGAAACTCTCTGACGGCACTGAAACAGACCAGTCAATCGGTGAGTAGGAACAACAGCCGGCATACACATAGTGGGTATCAAGCCTGACCTTGTCCACATTTGAAATTCCCGCCCCGTCATTAAATATCACAACCGCATTATCATTCTGCTCAAGCATATAATCTCCGTAATGCAAGCTTAAGGTTGTCTCTTGCCTATCCGTGTACTCATTATCAAAAGTAGCCACGTCTCCGTTTAATCTGCCCATATAAAGCATTCCCCCGGCGGAGCAAACACTGTTGCAGGGGCATCCCTCCCACACCCACCATTCGTATTCAAAGTCCTTGGTCGAGGTGCTTTTTCCTGTTTTTTTGCCCGAAATATAGACACGTCCCCCGATAAAAAGGTAATATTGCCCCTTATGAACCGTAGCCACAGCATCAAGCCCATCCTTTTCCGAATAGCAAGACAGCTCTCTTTGCAATCCACAGGATCGGTTGCAAAGGCGGGTGGTCATAACCTCCGCATTATCCGTATCACTTGTACCGAAAACCCCATCCTCATTCAACGCCAGACAGTCGTATTCAAGGCTTTTGGCAACGTGCGGGCTGAAGCACCCACGTGTATCTGAGCTGGGGTAAACCCTGTATTCTCCATTTACATCAGTGTTTATTTTAATCCTGTAAAATGAGTTTTTCTTAAAGACGCCTATGTATCCGTTCAGCATTGGGAATATAGCGGTTACCTCCTTGTTTTCCTGCCCCACCTTGATAATGTTGCTCACTGGGAAATACAGACTATCGGAAATACTGCTTGAGTAATACACCCTGCCGTTTCCACAAGATAAAAGTACAGTGCTCTCCCCCTTTTCATCCTGAATTGAAGATAGCACGCATACACCGTCAAGTGCTCTGTTTTCATCCACGTCCTCCACAAATTCAACTGTAATGTTGTCCTCATTAAGCTGCGGAGTCAAGGCATTGAAATACAAGGTCAAATCTCTTCCGTTTTCAAGCTTCCATCTGAAATCTGCATGCTTTACCGTGATTACATTTCCGTTTGCATCATAGCAAACAGGGCTGCTTTCTATCTCTTTGTTCTCAAGCACAGACACGTATATTTCAATGTAAACCACGGTGTTTACCTCTTCTCCTGCTGAATTAACGCCCACATACCCTGTTGTAACCTCATTAATCTCCTCCTCATTTCGTTTCACACGAAAGCAAGCGTTGATTTTAAACGGCTGTCCGTACTTAGCTTTTGCATCAAGCTGAAAGAAATGGCTACCCTGCTCTGTTTTCTGTCCTCTTAGAGAATTTTTTCTTTTTCGCGTCAGAAGATTTACACTCTCGTTTTTTTGTGGCTTTATGCCAAGCTGTGTTTCCGTAATTCCAACGGTTGTTGTGGGAACATATGTAAGACCGCTTTCATAAACCCTTTTTACAGAAGCACCATCATACACCAAAAGCTCCCCCATACCGCCAAGCCACAAAAGTCCCTTGTGAATAACTCCTGTGCTTTTTTGATTTTTCAAGAGTATTCCATATTCCATAGGAATTTCCACCTTGCTTTGCAAGTCATAGCTGCATCTGTAAAGCTTATTGCCTGCGTGAATAATCAAAGGGGTAAAATTTCGCCCCTTGAACTCATATATTCCATTGATTTCCATAGGCATATAATTATCATCCTTGAATTCGCCTATAACCCGCCAACCATTTCTTTTTTCCAGGATGCCATTGTTTTCAATCATATTTTTTGTGTTAACACCCCGGCTAAGGGTAGGGTCACATATACTTTTCATTTTGTAAAGCTTCTTTTTTCCCATTCCCTACTCCATAGAATAAATCGTTTCAAAGCACTGGTGGCAAGGGGCTTTCATTTCTCCAATGCGCTTAATTGAATCTTCAAAGTAGTCAAAATACCCCTGTGATGCCTGGCTGTTTTCCTGTTTAAATAGCTCCGCTGCCACAAAATACGGAATCGCCTCCGCTATGCTGTCGGAAACGTTAAGCTTGTAGGAATCAGGGGTGGCACTTGTAATTCGTTCCGCCTTTACTTTGTAAATTACGGTGTATGTATCGCTTTTGTAGTCTGATATAATTTCATTGCCTCTTACCTCAAAGCAAAGCTCATATGCTTTACCCCCTGCGTGGCACAAAACCCTTTCAATGCTGAATACGTCATTTGGCATTGGCAAAACAGCTCTGCCATCATTTGTCCTTTGGCAATCCGCTGAGCTAATATCCACACATTTGGTTTCTGCAAAGCCCTGCCCCTCAACATAGGACAAAGCCCTGTTTATAGAGCCTATGCAGAACCTTAGCACACCTTCAAAATTCGGGTTGAGCTTAAGCTCATAAATTGCCCTTTCCACATCCTTTTCATCCTCTTCATCAAAGCTTATAGAAACGTCAGGATACATAAGCATTATTGCCTGCGCCTTTATTTCTCCGATTTTCATTCCTTTTCTCCTTTCTTGTTGATTTCAAGAAATTAAAAGTCCTCAAAGGACTTTACATCAAGCTCCTTATCCTGCATTTCCTTCAGCTTATTGCCTGAGGTGTCGCGAAGGAATACCGCCGCCTGTGTATCTCCATTTGAGGCTTTTAATACCTGTGCTATCAGGATAGCCTCCTGATATGTGATATCTGCGCCGAGGGGTGTTTTCTTAACCGCCTCGGCAACAGTTTCGGGGGCAATTACCATACCAAGAATATTGGCAAGGCTTTTTTTAAAGGATTCACCATTCCTTCGTTTCACACGCCCCCGTTTTTTGCGTGCGCCACGAATTTCCTCGCCCATTTCAGCCTCTGACAAAGCCTCTTTTTCTGAGCTTTTATTTTCATTTTCGGGAATTAGGGTCCCGTTACCCTCCTCTGTCAATTGGCTAAGCGTCATAAGCTGTTTTTTTCTTGCCATAGCCTTGCCCCCTTTCCTTTTTATTAGTATCTCTGCTAAACACGATACCTTATCTTTTCCGTAATTCTATTATTGCATTAAAAAACCGGTGTCAGCTGTCCGTTTTTTCCGCTTTTTTATTGACTATTGGCAAAAAAGCATTTATAATTAAATCAACAACACAAAAAGGAGTACCGATATGAAAAAGGTTGTATTATTAGGAGATTCAATTCGCCTGTGGGGCTATGGCACAAAGGTGCCTGCGCTTTTGGGAGATGAGTACGAGGTTTACCAGCCGGAGGACAACTGCCGCTTTGCAAAATATACATTGCGCGGTCTTTTTGATTGGCAGGACGGGATTAAGGGCGCTGACGTTATCCACTGGAATAACGGCCTTTGGGACTGCACGGAGATTTTTGATGACGGTCTTTTCACAAGCGAGGAGGAATACGTTGAAAATATGGTGCGTATTGCCACACTTTTAAAAAAGGTGACACCAAACGTAATTTTTGCAACCACCACACCTGTGTGGGATGAATTTGAATGGACACACAACGATAAAATAAAGCGCTTTAATGAAATTATCGTTCCTAAGCTACAGGAAATAGGCATAAAAATAAACGACCTTCACTCAGCAGTAGTAAAGGACGTTCATAAATATATTAAGGAATGTGACAAAATCCACCTAAGCGAAGAGGGCATTGATTTGTGCGCTGACTTAGTTGTTAAGGCGATTAAGGAAAGCTTTTAAATATATATTTATTACTTTTGCAAATGAAATAGCAAAAGAGATTTAGCAAGCATAAATTTTCGGCAGGGGAATTGTTTCCTCTGCCGATTTGTGGTATAATGAGTGCAATAAAGCTTTGAAGGGGTCAATATGTCTCTTGATTATAATGAAAAGAATATTACTCTTGCCAAAAATCTACGCAAGAATGCAACGCCACAGGAAAATCACCTGTGGTACGACTTTTTGTCGAAATACGAAATTCGGTTTCAACGTCAAAAGGCCATCGGCAATTTTATTGCGGATTTTTATTGTCATAAGGCAAAATTGATTATTGAAATTGATGGTTCACAGCACTTTACTGAAGAAGGCAGGCAAAGGGACATTTTTCGTACTGAAATTCTTGAAGGATACAATTTGAAGGTTATAAGATTTACAAACTATCAAATTGATACGAACTTTCGTGGTGTATGCTAGTATATCGATGCCACCGCAAAAGCCTCCATCCGAGAGGGAGGGGGACCGCTGTTGGATTCCCTAACCGAGGAACGAGGTTAAGGGGTTCTGACGTAGCGGTGGAAGGAGCCTGCGAAATTTTTAGTTCAGATTAGCTTGATTGTAGCGCACTCTCCCTCAGTCGCCTACGGCGACAGCTCCCTCCCGGAGGGAGCCTTTGGGTGCGCGCAACCTTAGGGGTACAGGCTTTGCCCGAAGCGTTTGTAATACAAATGCGAAACTGGCGATAAACAGAAAGATAAATAAGAATTTGCGGAGGAGAACGCATATGAAGTATAAAGGAACGCTTATTGCTGTTAAGGATTGTAGCCGTGCGTTAAAGTTCTATCGTGATATGTTTGGGTTTCAACTTCTTCAAGACAACGATGGGAATATGGAATTGACGAATAATCTATATTTACAGGAATCGGGATACTGGGAACAATTCATAGAAAGAAGTGTAATTCCAAACAGCAATCAATCTGAGTTGTATTTTGAAGAGCCCAACATAGAACAATTTGTAGAGCGTCTTGAAACACTTTACCCCGAAATCGAATATGTCAATCATCTGATGACACACAGTTGGGGGCAAAAGGTGGTCAGATTCTACGATTTGGATGGTAACTTAATTGAAGTAGGAACACCGCTGTAATCAACCAATCCCAATTTATCGAATAGCAAACGCCGACAGACTTTTGAAAATCTGCCGGCGTTCATTATTTGGTTTCTGCGGATTAAATCAAGCAAGGTTATTTATGATTTCTCCGCTAAGAATATCTTCCTTTTTCCGTTGCTGTTTTATTTTTATCTGTTCAAGTCCTCAACAAAAAGCTCTCTGACTGCGTTCGGGTCTTCCTTTGGGGTTGGGTTGTACTTTTCCTTTAGGAATTTTGTTGCAACCTGTGGGAAGAGTGCGTAGGACAACACGTCCTCATCACACTTAGCAAGCTCGCCTGCCTCGGCTCTGTACTTTTCAAGCTCAGGCTCGATTAGGTCAGCAGGACGGCACTCGATAATTGGCTCATCTCCAATTGCCTTCTTCCTTACTTCTTCGTTAACCTCGCCGGGAACACGACCGTATTCGCCCTTCAAAAGTCCCTTGGATTCCTTTGTTACCATCTTGTATCTCTCACCTGTCAATACATTGAACACAGCCTGTGAACCAACGATCTGGCTTGTAGGAGTTACAAGCGGTGGGTAACCAAAGTCCTTTCTGACTCTTGGCACCTCTTGGAGTACCTCATAGTACTTGTCCTCAGCTTTCGCCTGCTTAAGCTGGGAAATAAGGTTAGAAAGCATTCCGCCGGGAACCTGATAAAGCAAGGTATTAGGGTCAACATTTAAAACCTTAGGGTCAAGGCTGCCTTGCTCCTTAAGCTTAGCCGCAACGCCTCTGAAATGAGCTGCTGCCTCGTTCAAGGACTCAAGCTTAATGCCTGTATCATACTCAGTACCTCTCAAAGTAGCAACCATAGCCTCGGTAGATGGCTGTGATGTACCGTTAGCAAGTGGGGACAAGGCTGTATCAATAATATCAACGCCTGCCTGGATTGCCATTAAGTATGTCATATCGCCGGTACCTGTGGTATTGTGTGTGTGCAAGTGAATCGGAACCTTAATTTCCTTTTTAAGTGCGGAAACAAGCTCATATGCGTCATATGGCAACAAAAGGTTAGCCATATCCTTAATACAAATAGTATCAGCGCCTCTGTTTTCAAGCTCCTTTGCAAGCTTTACAAAGTACTCAAGGTTGTGAACAGGGCTTTCTGTGTAAGAAATAGCAGCCTCACAGTGTCCGCCGTATTTCTTTGTAGCCTTCATAGCTGTCTCAATATTTCTTACGTCATTGAGCGCGTCAAAAATACGGATAACGTCAATACCGTTGTTAATGGATTTCTTTACAAACTCCTCAACAACATCATCAGCATAGTGCTTATAACCAAGGAGGTTCTGACCGCGAAGGAGCATTTGAAGCCTTGTGTTAGGCATAGCCTTGCGCAAAGCGCGAAGCCTGTCCCAAGGGTCCTCACCCAAGAAACGCATACAGGAGTCAAAGGTAGCACCGCCCCAACATTCAAGTGACCAATAGCCAACCTGGTCAAGAGCCTTACAAGCAGGGAGCATATCCTCAATTCTCATACGGGTTGCCGCCTGTGACTGATGTGCGTCACGTAAAATTGTATCTGTAATTAAAACTTTCTTAGCCATTTATATTACCTCGTTTGTGTCCGATTATTAGTGTAAAGCGAGCAATACGCCTGCCGCAATTGCAGAGCCGATAACGCCCGCAACGTTTGGACCCATAGCGTGCATAAGAAGGAAGTTTGAAGGATTTTCCTTTTGACCAACCTTTTGTGAAACACGTGCCGCCATAGGAACAGCAGATACACCTGCGGAGCCGATAAGTGGGTTGATTTTCTTGCCCTCGGGCAAAAATACGTTCATAAGCTTTGCAATCAATACTCCACTTGCAGTAGCAATACCGAAGGCAACAACGCCCATTACAATAATCTTGATTGTGTTAAGGCTCAAGAAGGTTGCAGCTGTTGCAGTAGCACCAACGCTAAGACCCAAGAATACTGTAACGATATTCATAAGCTCATTCTGAACTGTCTTGCAAAGACGCTCACAAACGCCGCACTCCTTAAGCAGGTTACCAAACATTAAGCAGCCAACAAGCGGCGCCGCGCTTGGAACCAAAAGGGCAACAAAAATGGTAACAACTATTGGGAACAAAATCTTTTGGAGCTTGGAAACAGGGCGCAAGCCTGACATAACGATTTGTCTTTCCTTTTTAGTTGTAAGCAGCTTCATAATAGGTGGCTGGATTACAGGAACAAGCGCCATATAGGAGTAAGCCGCAACAGCGATTGGACCTAAAAGATGTGGAGCTAACTTTGATGTTACAAAGATAGCGGTAGGGCCGTCAGCACCGCCGATAATACCGATAGATCCTGCCTCAGCGCCTGTAAAGCCCATTGCAACAGCGCCAGCATAGGTAGCAAAAATACCAATCTGTGCAGCAGCACCCAAGATCAAGCTTTTCGGGTTTGCAAGGAGAGGACCAAAGTCTGTCATTGCGCCAACGCCGATAAATATCAAGCAAGGGTAAATACCCAGCTTAACGCCTAAATAAAGAACGTCAAGCAAGCCTATTGTAGAATTAGGGTCACCAAACATTTCCCAATGAACGTGTCCGCCCACAAACAATTCCTCGTGGAAAATGTCAGCACCGGGAAGATTTGTGAGAAGCATACCGATTGCGATTGGCAAAAGGAGCAACGGCTCAAACTTCTTGCCGATAGCAAGATAGCAAAGAACGCAAGCAATTGCAATCATAACCAAGTTTTTCCAGCCTGCATCAACGGTGAAAAACTTATACACACCCGTGTCCTTCAAAAAAGTGATAATACCTTCCATTTTTTACCTCTCTTATGCGAGTGTGCAAAGAACAGTGCCAGCCTCAACAGTTGTGCCGGCAGTTACATTAACAGATGCCACTGTGCAATCAGAAGGAGCCATAATTTCATTCTCCATCTTCATAGCCTCAAGAATCATCAAAACATCACCGGCCTTAACAGCCTGTCCGTTTTGAACATTAACCTTTAAAATATTGCCCGGCATTGGAGCTGTAACGCTCTTTGAGCCTGCCTGTGCAGGTGCCGCAGGAGCAGGTGCAGGTGCTGCTTTTGGAGCAGGAGCTGCCTTTATATCAGCCTTATCAATTACCTCAAGTGTGATTTCGTAAACATTACCATTAACATTAACTCTATAAGCTTTCATTTTATATACATCCTTTCAAAATTATACTTTTTTAAATGAAACAACACGGATAGCTGAAATATCAGTACCGTTCTCCTCAGCAACAGCCGCACATACCGCCGCAACAATCTCGTCACGGTTTTCGATAGCCGCACCTACTGCCACAGGTGCAGGTGATGCAGGTGATTGTGCCTTTGGAGCCACAACCTTCTTTTTGCCCTCTAACTTAGTAGTAACCAAGTTCATAAGCTCAACAAGGCCGATAATTACCGCAAGACCAACAAAGACAACCGCAATACCGATTAAGCAAACCAATGCCCAGTGTGGATCTGCGCCTTCCAAAAATAAGCTTTTTCCCATATCTTCACTCCTTTACAGGTTTTAAACCCAAATTTTTTTCATTTTAACATATTTATCTATAAATGTAAATACTATATAAGATAAAATTAATGTAAATTCACGTTTTGTTAACATTTATTGGTGTTATCATTATTATATGCAAAAAGGAGCAGATAAATCTGCCCCTTAAAACTGCTTTATTTTTCAGTATTGTAGCTTACAGAGCTGCCTAGCTCTGTACCGATAGCCTTATCTGTAATATAATAAATTTCGCCGCCTATTTTTACGTATGCACACATATGGAACTTAATGTCTGTATATGCTTCTCCGCTTGCAGCATTGCCTTCACTCGGAATGCCTACAATTTTAATTTCCAAATAAGTATGCTCTTGCTTCATTTGGTAATGGATTACACCGCCCAAGGCATTTCCTTCACTGTCAAAAGCCTTGTTTTCTACCTTACTGTCAGCTACAGCAAAAACACCAAAGGCAGAAACCTGGTTGTCGGAAAATACTGAATTATATTTTTCGATTGAGCTGTAATCAACCTTGAAGCCGTGTACTATTGAGCATGTGCCGTTTGCTGTAAATGTGGAATAGCCAAGGTCAACAAAGGAAGGCGCAAAGCTTTCCTTAATATCCTCGCCACCGCAATGTGTACAAAGCGTGCTTATCTTCATTTCCTCAAGAACGCTTGTGAACTTGAAGCTTTCCTCACCCAAAAGGCCGTTGCACTTGCTACATGTGGTTGCACCGTAGAAGAATGTTTTTTGTGTATAGGTTACACTTGGGTCATACTCGCTAAAAGGCTTAACTGTGTAACTTGCAAAAAGCTTTCCTGATGATGTCAAATGCTCATACTTGTCACCGGAGTAAATAACTACTTTTGGGAAAAAGTCGTGGATAGCGCCTGCATTGATGGCTGTGTTATCCTCAGCAATTTCAGGCAATACCATCAAGTAAAGCTTTCTATTGTTAGCTATACTGTCGTTATTCAAGGTTGTAATGCTGTGTGGCAAAACCAATGTAGTTATTGGGGTTTCTTGAATGCCGTTGCTTCCAATGCTTGTAAGTGTTGATGGGAACTTAAACTCGGTAATGGACTTACAATCCCAAAACGCACCGCCACCAATAGAGGTTATCTTTGTATTTGAAAGATCTCCGTTTGAAAGGCTTGTACACAGTCTGAAGCAGTGACCGCCAATTTCTGTAAGAGTACTTGGGTACTTAACTGTGGTAAGATTCTTACAACCGTAGAAGCAATACTGACCAAACTTTTTTACCTCACCGTCAAAGCTGATGCTTTCAAGGTTTTCGCAATTATAAAACTCCGCATCATTAAAGCTAACTGTTTCTGACTTGATAGTAACAGTTGTTATACTCTTGCATTCACGTAAAACATGTGGACCAATGCTTGTTACTGTTTTCGGAACAACCAATGACACAATAGTTTGATTTTTTCCCCAGCTACTCTGAGCGCCTGAAAATGCATGTGCGTCAATTGCCGTTACCGTATATGTAACGTTTTCATATGTAATTGTTTCAGGAATTACAACATTTGTAAGGGTACATAAGGTGGCATTTTCGTTAGTAACCGTTGCTGTTGCGTTTTCGCCGCTTCCTGAAAGCCTGTAGTAAATGCCGTCAACCTCAACAGCTGAAACAGAAATCGCAAGTAAGCAAACTACAAACGCAATCATAGAAAGCATAAGTATAATTTTCTTTTTCATAAATTTCTCCTTTTAATATATAAATTTACATAGTTAGTTTAACACAAAAGCTTTTAATAGTCAAGGGATTTTTTTATTTGCTTCAATTTTTTGTCAAAACAAACAAATAAAAGTTAATTTGACATAATTTTAAGCTTGCGTTTTGTTGAAAACGGCAAATAACGCAACATATGTTCATCATATGTTTATCATATGTTCAACATATGGGAAATGGAAATGGAAATAGAAATATAAATGAAAATATAAATGAAAATATAAATAAAGCTTTCAGCATCTGTAAAATTCAAAGGCAGACCGCTTGGGCCTGCCCTTGTTTTCCTTCAATTAGTATTAATGATTTCCTTTAACAAATCCCCTACAAAATGAATCCCTTGTGTGTAAGCATCAAGCTTGTAATAGTCCACCATATCATAATAAATTCCTATTATTTCATCAAAAAGCTTTCTGTTTTCTTCGTTTAGCCTGTCCCATAGCTCCTTTTCTTTTGCATCAAGCAAACGAGCCGAATGTGTAATCTCCTCTCCGTACAAAACGTGTTTCTCAGACGGCTTATACTCTTCTCTCCAAATTTTTTCAATTAAACTGTTCATATCTTCTCCTTTACAATAAAATTGTTGTAGCATTTTTATTATAACAACATTTTTGTTGTATGTCAAGTACAACATTCAAGTTGTATGCTACAATTGTTTTGTTGTTAAAATTGCTATTGGTAAAAGGAGATTTCAATTAAGTATGTATTTCTATCAACGAATTAAAGATTTGAGAGAAGATTACGATAAAAGCCAAACAGAAATTGCAGAATTGCTGGGTATGAAACAGCAACAATACGCGCGGTACGAAAACGGAACGTACGAAATCCCCTTGCACCACTTAATTACCCTTGCAGAATTTTACAATGTCTCTCTTGATTATTTAGCAGGTTTAATTCAAACCCCAAAAGCATTACATTAACCGTAGCCTATCCCTAATTACAAAAGGCAGACCGTGTTCGGTCTGCCTTTTTGGTTTATCGTTTGTTTTATTTAAGCAAATCTGCAACAATGTTAAGCGCATCTGCAATTTTGGAAATATCCTTGCCGCCACTCATTGCACTGTCAGGACGTCCGCCGCCACGGCCGCCTGTTACTGCACTTACCTCACGCAAGATATTACCTGCGTGTGCGCCGTTTTTAACAGCGTCCTTACCGCATACCGCAATAAAGTTAAGCTTGTCTCCTGTGTGGATAGCGAATACAGCAACCGCATTTGGCTCCTTGTCCTTAATGGTATCGCCAAGTGAACGCACCGCATCAACGCCCATATCCTTTAGGTCCTCGGTAACTATAACGTAATTACCAACCTTCTTAGCGCTTGCAAGAAGTGCATCTACTTTGCCGCCTGCCATTTTGGAGTTAAGGCTTTCAATTTCCTTCTTAAGTGTGCGGATTTCCTCCTGGAGAGAGCCTGCCCTTTTTACAATATCGTTTGCGTTCTGGCATCTTAGCTCATTTGCTGTGCCAAGAATAAGCTCTTCCTTCTTGTTTAAAAGGTCAAGCACACCGTAGCCTGTTACAACCTCAATACGTCTTGTACCTGCTGCAACACCGATTTCGGTAATAATCTTAAACATACCGGCCTTGGCTGTATTGTCAAGGTGGGTACCGCCGCAAAGCTCAACGGAGAAATCTCCCATTTTAACCATACGTACAACCTTGCCGTACTTCTCACCAAAGAGAGCCATAGCACCGTTTTTACGTGCAGTTTCTATGTCTGTTTCAACAGTTTCAATAGCAGTGCCTGCCAAAATGTTTGCGTTTACAATGGCCTCAACCTTAGCAATCTCTTCCTTTGTGAGTGCCGCAAAATGTGTAAAGTCAAAGCGACCAATCTTTTCGTCAACATAGGAGCCTGCCTGCTCAACGTGTGTGCCAAGCACAGCACGGAGCGCCGCCTGGAGCATATGTACAGCTGAGTGGTTGCGCATAATAGCCTCACGTCTTGCGCCGTCAACCGCACACTTAACAGTGTCACCAACCCTTATCTCACCGCTTGCAACGTTGCACATATGGATATATACGCCCTCTGTTTTCTTTGTATCAAGAACACTAAGCTCACACTTATCGTTGGAAATAACACCGCTGTCTCCAACCTGACCGCCGCCCTCACCGTAGAAGGTGGTTTTGTCAAGTATAACAGAGCATTCACCCTCAGAGGCAGAATCTACGCTCTCACCGTTTTCATCAAGAATTGCAAGAACCTTACCCTCACACTCATAGCCTGTGTAGCCTGCAAATTCTGTTTTCGCAATATCAAAGGACTTAGCCTTGTCGCTCCAGCCGCTGATGTTAGCGCGGGCGTTTCTTGCCCTCTGCTTCTGCTCAGCCATAAGGGCATTAAAGCCGTCCATATCTGTTTCAAGTCCGTTTTCCTCTGCAATTTCCCTTGTCAAATCAATGGGGAAGCCAAAGGTATCGTAAAGCTTGAAGGCATCCGCACCGTCAAGCACGCTCTTGCCCTCCTTCTTTGCGTCCTTTACAAGGCCCTCAAGAATGGAAAGACCTGCATCTATTGTAGCATCAAAGCGCTCCTCCTCAAGGGAAAGAACCTTCTTAATATAATCAGCCTTTTCGCCCAATTCCTTATATGCATCACGGCTCTCACCGATAGCAACCTCACACATTTCAACAAGGAATGGGTGGTTAATGCCAAGGAGCTTACCGTGACGGCAAGCGCGGCGGATAATTCTGCGAAGAACATATCCCCTGCCCTCATTTGACGGAATTACACCGTCAGAAATCATAAACATTGCGCTTCTTGTGTGGTCAGTTACAACACGGATGGAAATGTCATTTCTTTCATCGTCACCGTATTTTTTACCTGAAATTTCGCACACCTTGTCAAGAATTTTACGTACAGAGTCAACCTCGAACATATTCTCAACATTCTGCATAACGCATGCAAGACGCTCAAGACCCATACCTGTGTCTATATTCTTCTGCACAAGCTCTGTGTAATTGCCCTTACCGTCATTGTTGAACTGAGAGAATACGTTGTTCCAGATTTCCATAAATCTGTCACAGTCACAGCCGGGCTTACAGTCAGGTGAGCCGCATCCGCGCTCAACACCCCTGTCAAAGTAAATCTCAGAGCAAGGACCACAAGGACCGCTACCGTGCTCCCAGAAGTTATCAGCCTTGCCAAGGCGAACTATATGCTCCTCAGGCACGCCGATCCTGTTCTTCCAGATATCGTATGCCTCTTCATCATTCTCATAAATAGAAGGCCAAAGGAGATTTTCGGGAATTTCAAGTGTCTTTGTCAAAAATTCCCACGCCCAATCAATAGCCTCAACCTTAAAGTAGTCACCAAAGCTGAAGTTACCGAGCATTTCGAAGAATGTACCGTGACGTGCAGTGTGTCCAACACGCTCAAGGTCAGGGGTTCTGATACACTTCTGGCAGGTTGTAACTCTGTTTTTCGGCGGAGTCACCTCACCTGTAAAGAACTTCTTCATAGGCGCCATGCCTGAGTTGATAAGAAGCAAGGATTTATCATTATTAGGTACTAAAGAAAAGCTTGGCAATCTTAAATGCCCCTTGGACTCAAAGAAGCTAAGATACTTTTCTCTCAAATCATTTAAGGATGTCCATTTCATAGGTCAATTTCCTTTCAAAAAAAGTAAATAATAAAATAAGCAACTATATTTTAGCACTAACCGCTAATTTTGTCAAGATAAATATATAATAACTTGACAAAGAGGCAAATTAAGGGTATAATTTAATAAACTCCGCCATAGGCGGAATACCGTTGGCCAAGCGAATATCGTTGGCAACACCAATATCGTTTGTGCGTAGCGCAAATCTCGTTCTTTACGGTATGTCCTGACGGACGCGATATATCTTAACGAGATACGGTATGCCTTAAACGGCACGATATACGGTTCTGCCGTGTGAACTCAAGGAGTAATATATGACTGACTTACTTACATTACAAAAACACTTCATACTCTCACATCTTAAGGAGGGGGATGTATGTGCTGACTTTACAATGGGGAATGGGCACGACACCTGCTTTCTTTCCAAAACTGTTGGAGCAAGCGGCAAGGTCTATGCCTTTGATATACAAGAAGGGGCTTTAAAAAGCACCGCCGAGTTTTTGGAAAAGGAAAATTGCCCGAAAAACTATACCTTAATTCTGGATTCCCACCACAACGCGAAAAACTATATAAGCGAAAAAATAAAAGCAGGCATGTTTAATTTGGGCTACCTGCCGGGCAGCGGAAACAAGGCTTTAACCACCAAGCGTGAAACCACATTACCTGCTGTGCAGGGCGCCATTAAAATGCTTGACCATGACGGTATTTTGTTAGTTGCGGTTTACCCCGGACACGCCGAGGGGTACGAGGAAGGGGTTATGCTCAAGAGCTACTTCTCTACTCTTTCTCGCTTTGAAATGAGCATTTCCAAATTTCAAATTGTAAACTCACCAACATCACCGTATTTCTTCATTGTGGAAAAGAAATAGACGCGCACCTTAGCCTTACGGGCGAACCACCCATACTTAATTTTGCATTTCCCGAAGGGAGTTTTTTATGTTAAATGAGACAATAGCCGCAGTATCAACCGCACGTGGCAAGGGCGGTGTGGCAGTTATAAGAATAAGCGGGGATAACGCCCTTGAAATTGCACGGCGTGTTGTCCGCACAAAAGCTGAAAATATAGAGCCGCGTAAATGCTACTACGGTGAAATTCTGCGTGACGGTGACATAATTGATGACGGAATTTTGACTTATTTTAAGTCTCCCGCCTCATTTACAGGGGAGGACGTGTGCGAAATTTGCTGTCACGGCGGCATTTACGTAACCCAGGCGGTTCTTGAAAGCGTGCTTTCCTGCGGTGCCAAAATGGCAGGGGCAGGGGAGTTTACAAAGCGCGCTTACATAAACGGAAAGCTGACCCTTTCCCGTGCGGAGGCTGTGGGAAACGTGATAGATGCAAAAACGGACAGCCAGCTCCGCTTGTCCTCTTCACAGGCAAGAGGCACTTTGTCAAATAAAATTTCGGCAATACGTGAAAAAATGCTTGGCTTAATCGCCCACGCATATGCAACGGTAGATTACCCTGACGAGGATATTGAGGACGTGGCAAGAGGGGAAATGACAAAAGCCCTGGACTTTGTTTTAGGTGAGCTTAAGAGCTTAAAGCGCAGCTACCGTGCGGGCAGGGCCGTTTGTGAGGGGATAAAAACCGCAATTATCGGCAAACCAAATGCAGGAAAAAGCTCCCTCTACAATATGCTGCTTGGAGAAAACCTGGCTATCGTTACAGATATAGCTGGCACAACACGTGACGTTATTGAGCATACAGCCAGCTTAGGCGGCGTTACCCTTAATTTAGCTGACACCGCAGGAATCAGGGACAGCCTTGACACTGTTGAAAAAATAGGAATTGAACGCGCAAAGGAAAAAATCAGCGACTCGGAGCTGCTTTTCTGCGTTTTTGACCAAAGCGTGCCCGAAACAGATGAGGACCAATATATTCTTGACTGTGCAGCAGATAAAAGCGCGATTGCAATTATCAATAAAGCAGACACATCCCGAGGGATTTCTCAGGAATTTTTGCAAAAAATAGGGACCACGTGTCTGAAAACCGTGTATATCAGTGCAAGAAATTGCCAAGGCTATGACCTGCTTGCAGATACAGTCAAGGAGCTGTATGAGCTTGGTGAAATTGATTTGTCAAGCGATGCGGTTATCTCAAACGCAAGGCAATTTTCAAGCGTTAATTTAGCCCTTGAGGAGGCAGAGTGCGCAAAAGAGGCTTTGGAATTTGGGCAAACGCCTGACATCGTTCTTTTTGCCCTTGAAAAAGCCCTTTCCAACCTTGATATGATTGATGCAAGAGAGGCAAGCGAGGAAATTGTAAGCACCATTTTTTCAAGATTTTGTGTAGGAAAATAATATGGAAAACAAAAGATTTACAAAAAACGATAACGGCTTTATATGTGAAAACTGCGGTGCAGAGGTAAAGCCGCTGGGCTATTCCTCAAGGAATCACTGTCCGAAATGCTTGTGCTCCAAGCACGTTGACATTATGCCCGGGGACAGGCAAAACCCTTGCGGAGGAGTTATGGACCCAATAAAGGTAGAAATAGACCCTAAAAAGGGCTACGTTATCCTGCATAAGTGCAGAATATGCGGCGAAATCAAGAGAAACCGTACCGCCCACGAGGCAGAGGTACAGCCGGACAGCATTGCAAAAATTATTAAACTAACAGCAGGAAGCATTTAAATGCAAAATGCAAAATTAAGGTTGCCTTGCAGGGGCGATTCACAAATTCTCCGCAAAAATGCAAAACAACGTGTGGGTGATTCACAAATCAACCGCCAAATGAACATAAATCAATTAAAATAGGACTTTTATGAACTGTAATTTATGTCCGCGCAGGTGCGGAATTAACCGAAAAACAGACACAGGGTACTGTAAAATGGGCGATACGGTAAAAATTGCCAAGGTTATGCTGCATATGTGGGAGGAGCCCTGCATAAGCGGCAAAAAGGGAAGCGGAGCTATTTTCTTTAGCGGCTGCCCCCTTAAATGTGTTTACTGTCAGAACGTAGATATAAGCCACGGTGGGTACGGCAAGGAGTACACTGTTGAAACGCTGTCGCAAGAAATGCTACGTTTACAGGAAATGGGCGCTTGCAACATAAATCTTGTTACACCAACCCATTATGCTGACAAAGTTCGCCAAGCGCTTGACCTCATAAGAGGAGAGCTGAAAATCCCTGTTGTGTACAACACCTCAGGCTATGAGCTTGATAGCGAAATTGCAAAAATGGCGGGGTACGTGGATGTTTTTCTTACCGATATGAAATATTTTTCCCCTGAATATTCCCAAAAATATTCAAAGGCAAGTGACTATTATCAGGTTGCAAAAGGAGCGCTTGCCGAAATGCTTAAAATCGCGCCAAAATGTGTTTTTGATGAAAACGGGCTTATGCAAAAGGGCGTTATTGTAAGACACCTTGTTTTGCCCACGTTACGTAAAGACAGCATTGCGATTTTACAGGATTTAAATGACAGCTTTGACATTTCCAAGCTCAAGCTTTCCTTAATGGCGCAGTACACCCCCGAGTTTTGCAGTGAGCAATACCCGGAGCTTGGGCGAAAAATTACCACCTTTGAATACAGCAGTGTGGTCAACGCCGCCATTGAATTGGGATATGACGGATACATACAGGATAAAAGCGCATCAAGCGTTAAATATACACCAAACTTTCGAGAGGAAGATTAATAATGAAAATTACTATTCCATCAAACATTACATTATATTTTGATGATACGTCAGTCCTTCTGACCGACTCCACATACTGTGAGGACGGCTGTGCAAAATTGACCCTTGAGGGTGATGAGTTAACCGTCTATGCAACCGCCTACAAAAAAGGGCTTTCCTTTGTCCGCATCCGTTGGAATGTACCTATGCGTACTGATGTAAAGGTTCTTGGGGACGCTTGGGAAAGAGGCTACGGTGACTTACAGTGGCAAACCATCCGCCCTGAAAGATGTATGCCCTGGTATATTGCAACATCAAACGGCAGCGATATGAACAGAGATTACAGTAACAGGCTTACCGAATGTATGGGTGTCAAGGTGCAGCCAAACTCCCTTGCCTTCTGGCAGTATGATGAGTGCGGTGTAACCCTTTGGCTTGATACAAGAAACGGCGGCAAGGGCGTTTTGCTTGAGGGTAAAATGCTTGAATGTGCAACTGTTGTTTTCAAGGAATATGAAAATATGAGCGCATACTCTGCCTTGCAGCAGTTCTGCTCTGTTCTGAGTCCCAACCCTTATTTGCCTGACCATATTGTGTACGGCTCAAACAACTGGTACTACGCCTACGGAAAATCCTCCCAGGCGGAAATTGTTGAGGACACAAAATTTGTAAAAAGAATGTGCCGTAACTGTGAAAATATCCCTTATATGGTTATTGATGACGGATGGCAGCTTAACTCCTGTGATGCACCTTGGGATAAGCTTAATGAGCGCTTCCACGATATGAAGGCACTTGCACAGGACATAAAGGCACAGGGAGTGCGCCCGGGCATCTGGGTAAGATATTTGATTGACGGACGTGATGATGAGCCAAGAAAGGTTGGCTTCCCCGAGGAGTGGTATTTAAGCCGCTGCAATAAGGTCCTTGACCCGTCCCACCCTGAGGTTATTAACTATGTAAAGGAAACAACCGCAAGAATTGTTGATTGGGGCTACACCTTAATCAAGCACGACTTCTCTACCTTTGACATTTTCGGCAAATGGGGCTTTGAAATTCCCGAAAGCATGACAAGCTCCGACTGGTGCTTCTATGACCGAACAAGAACAAGCGCGCAGATTGTAAAGGATTTTTACCAAGCAATCAAGGATTCATCAAAGGGCGCTGTTATTATTGGCTGCAACTGTATAGGCCACCTTTGCGCAGGCATACACCAGCTTAACAGAACAGGTGATGACACAAGCGGCTTTGAATGGTCAAGAACAGCAAAAATGGGTGTTAACACCTTAGCCTTCAGGAATTGCCAAAACCGTTCCTTCTTTATGTCAGATGCTGACTGTGTGGGAATAACGGGCGCTATTGACTGGAAGCTTAACAAGGAGTGGCTTTTCGCACTTGCCCAAAGCGGCTCCCCCCTATTTGTTTCCTGCAAGCCGGGAATTTTGAATGAGGAAGAGGAAAGGGAGCTTATGCAGGCATTTGAAATTGCCTCCCGCCAGGCTGATGAATTTATTCCCCTTGATTGGATGGAAACAACAACCCCTTCACATTATTTAGTTAACCAAAAGCCCGTGTCCTTTAATTGGTATAAGGAAACAGGAAACGAAATATTCAACCCAAGATTATTTAAGTAAGCTCATAAATATTTAACCCAGGATTGTTTAAATAAGCTTATAGAAATGCCCGGGCTCTTTGCGAGCTTGGGCATTTTGCTACAAAATCTTATTGACAAGCCCTTATATTTAATGTATAATAAATAATGTGTAAGAATAACTATTTGTTTTAAATAGGAGTAGATATGAATAAATCAAGGCTTTTAAAACTGTCAATAGCCATCGTTGCTATTTTGTCATTGGTTGCAATTTTTTCGCTGAGCGCGGTTGCAGCCCCAAACGTTAAGGTTACATACAAGTATGGAGATTTTGTCTATACCCAATTTGTAGAAGCAGGGAAGGATTTTACCACTATAATTCCAAACCTGAAGGATGGAGATACCTTCTACGGCTGGGTTGATAACAAGGGTAAGATTTATGAAGGCGGTAAGGCAGCCTCCGTTGCAGGTGACTCTGTGCTTTACCTTGTGGCAGGGCGTGAGGTTTCTTCGGGTGAGGAGCTTTGTGCCGCAATTGAGGCCCAGTGTACCTATGTAAAGCTGACAAACAGCTTTGCCATTGATAAGGAGCTTGTATTGAACAGAGGTGTATTCGTTTTAGACACTAACGGCCACACCCTCTCAATCAACACAAAGGGCGGCGGAATATTTGGCACTGACACAGGCGTGGTGTTCACAGGCGGCGGCAAGGTTATCCACACAAACGGGGCGCAAATACCCGGACTTGCCACAACAGGACTTGTTTGTCTTTCCCCGACAACAAGCTTTAATACTCTTTTTGTTTCTGTTGACAAGAGCACATCCGTTAGTACAAACGAGTGCTTTGTGAACATAAGCACCAACATTTCAGCCTATGACGGTGTGTTCAGTGCATCTGTGTACGGTGGGCTGAGCTGCGAAAAGCTGCTACGCACATCAGGCATTTCATGTGCCGACTTTACTGTTTATGAAACAGCTGAAATCACAACAAATTGCGAATATTTCTTTGAGGATATAGGCGGATATAAGGTGGACAGGCTTGTTAACCTATCCGTGCTTGGCGGCAAGTTTAATTTAGGCAGATTGAACGGATACGCCCGTGATTACACCAAATACCAAGCGGCTATTACAGGCGGTTACTTCTCCTTTGATATTGCAGGCTGCTTCCCGGATAAAAACTACACATTCAAGTATGATGATTCAACAGGATACTACAAGTTTGCCTCCTGTGCCCACAACCGTGTTTACTCCTCCGGCATTCCAAGCTCCTGTACAGAGGCTGCAACCATTGTTTACAAATGCAGCTACTGTAATGTAGAGGACACCGTTGATTTTCCAAACGGAATCGGACACTCAACCATTACATCCGTTGTACAGCCCTTGATTAATACTGAAGAAAAGACACAGGCAGGTATTTACAAGCACTACTGCCAGAAGTGTGACGAGGCTACGACCTACGAAACCTTCTATCCAAACCCAATTGACACTTACGTTACAGTTATCATTCTTGACCTGAAAAACCAGGAAAAGGCTATCAGAGTACCAGCAAGAGCGCTTTATTCCTTTGATACAGAAAATCCATTCTATGCCCTTTCCTTCAGTACAGAATATATTCAGTACAATTACAATGTAACAGAGGAAAAGATTATTTCCGTTGAAATTCCTCTTGGCACAAAAAAGGTTTACGGAAATACACGTAACAACGCAAACACAGGTATTTTCTGTAGGAATCAGCATTTGCAGGAAATTGTAATTCCCGAGTCAATGGAGGATATCGAGCAATATGCATTTTACCATATCCCCAATCTTAAATCCCTTAAGGGCCTTGAGCATATAAGCGGCACAATCGGCTACAATGCCTTTTCACAAATTCACACAAATGTTGTAATCGACCATATGGTTGTTAATGCAAAAACAATTTCGGGCAACGCATTTAACAATATTCGTATGAATGCGCTTACCATCGGTAAAAACGTTGAAAGGATTGACAACGGTGCTTTCCGCCTGGATTCAAAGATAACACCTGTTCAAGAGGTGTTTATTGAGGGTAATACCTCAACCTTCCAGGGCCTTACCGTATCAGCGGTTTTCCGTGACCAGCTTGGCAAAACATATGACGGCGCCAACCAGCAATTTGGCAATAACCCTATTGTTTATACAGAGCATCAGTGTGATATCACCGTATATGAACCGACCTGCTACAAGGAAGGATATACACATCACGAATGTAAGTATTGCTCATACGAATTAAAGGATAGCTTTGTGCCACAGCTTACCCACGATTTCAAGAACATCCACGTTGAGCCTACCTGCTCAACACAGGGCTACACTGTTGACAAGTGCTTGAACTGTAATGATGAAATTGCAAACTCAAAAATTGTAAATGAAAAGACAAACCCGGATGCACACGTTTATACAGACGATTGCAGAGGTCCCTTGTTTGCAAATATGCAAACTTTTCAATTCTTTGAGGACGGCTCTATTTGTGAGGATTACTATTATTGGGTTAGAAAATGTACCCTTTGCTCCAAATTGAATTATGATGATGCAATGCTGCCAAGCTCTCAGCTTTTGACACCAAGCGGCGCCCATCAATACGATGAGGAAAATAAGGTAATCATAAAGGAATCAAACTGTGGTGAGTACGGTATTGCAAGGGTCACTTGTAAAATCTGCTCTAAGACATTGGATGCTCCGCTTCCGTTGTCCGGTGACAACCACAAGTGGGATGCGGGCACAATAATCAAAACACCAACCTGTGTAGATACGGGTGTTAAGGAATTCAGATGTACCATTTGCTCCAGCGATTCCGGTATAAGGCGAACAACTCTTTCAAAGGATAGCAAAAATCACGATTGGGATGAGGGCTACGTGGAAAGAGAGCCTACCGAAATGGTATCCGGTATCAGAAGAATCACCTGTAAGCGCTGTAACGAAAGCTTTACAGAGGGTATTAACAAGCTGACAGGCAACGAAATTCCTTTGTGGATGATTATCACCGCAATAGTTGGCGGGCTTCTTCTTATCGCAGGAACAATTTTGACACTTTACTTCACACTATTTAAGAAAAAGAGAGCATCAGACGGATACAAGTACAAGTTCAACACACTTGGCAAATAAAAAAACAGGACAGAGAATTTTCGTTCTCTGTCCTTTTTTATGTACACTAAGCTTCTTGAATTATAGCTTTAGTCCATTTTGTACTGCGTCAAGCATAATTTCTGCACTCTTTACGTTTGTTGCCAAAGGAATTGACTGTACATCGCAAAGGCGAAGAAGAGCTGACACGTCAGGCTCGTGTGGCTGTGAGGTCAGTGGGTCACGAAGGAAAACAATCAAGTCAAGCTTTCCCTCAGCTACCATAGAGCCAATCTGCTGGTCACCGCCAAGAGGGCCTGATTTCATTCTCTTGATTTTCAAGCCTGTTTCACCCATAACAAGTGTGCCTGTTGTACCTGTTGCATAAAGCTCGTGCTTTGCAAGCGTGTCCTGATACTTAATAGCCAGGGCTATCATAGCATCCTTTTTCTTATCGTGTGCAATTAGTGCAATTTTCATTTTATTTTCCTCTATATTTTTTCAAATCTGTATTTTTGCTTTACGTCGGGATATTTTTCCGTATCCACTAAGGAACAAAACATCTCAATCGGTCTTGCCCAAGCGTTACCGTCTGCGTCTTTATACACCACAAGCGTTTCTTCGCTTTCTGTGTGCTTGGCAAGGGCTATTACTTGGTAAACAGTTCCTTTAAAATGGCGGAATTTATCCCCCTGTTTTATTTCAAGCTGCATTTAAATGTTGCTTCCTTTTTCTTTGTTTCATAAACGTCACCGTTTGGCATTGTTATAACCTTTTTCACGCCTTGGTTAGCTGAGGAAACGGTTAAAATAAACTTATCCTTATCCTTTTTCCAAGAAACCGTTATATCGCCGCCAATTGTGGAAACCGTACCCCTTGCATAGCTCCTGCCCTTTATGTACGGCTTAATTGACACGCTCTTTTCGTTTACGTTTTCCGTACGCACGCCAAGAACAGTTGCGGAAAACTCATAAATTGCAAGCGCGCCCCAAGCGTGGCAATCACTTCTTGAATATGTGGGGGTTTCGGGTATTGTGGTACAGTTAAGCTTCAAAAGTCCGCGATAGCTGTCCATCATTTCCTTTGTTTTGTCATAAAGACCTACCCTTTCAAGGGCTCTGAACCAGAAATACGCAAATGCGTATGTAGCCTTAGCCTCAAGGGAAAGGGCATTTTTCATAATTTTTCTTGCCTTTGCGCCCTTGCAAACGCCGCTAAGCACGCACCAGGTCTGCATATGCTGTGAATAGTAAATATGGTTCACATCATCAGCATAAAGTCCCTTTTCCTTGTCGTAGAAATACTTTTCAGTGTTCTTCTTAAGCATTTCTGCCACATCTAAGTATTCACTCGCAACGTCTTCTCTTCCGCAAATCTCGTTAAGCTTTGCTGCGCATTGTAAGAAATAAGCCATCATTGGATTGTAAATACCGATAACACCCTCGTTAACTCCAAGGGGTACACCGCCCTCGCATCCGCGCTTTTGGTCATAAACCCAAGGGGTTGCCCAATCGATAAAGTTCCAATACTTGCTCTGTCCAACAACGCCGTCCTCGTTAATTAAGTGTCTGAACCACTCAATAACACCGTCCATTGCGCGAAGGTGTTTTCTCACAAGAGACACATCCCCAAAGCGGATATAGTGTGCATACACCATGAAGATAAAGTAGAATTGGAAGGACGGGATATGCTGCTCCCCTACTGACGGAGTTCTTGATGGCATAAGTCCGTCTGCGTGCTGCTCAGCCGCAAAATCATCCATCGCCTTTCTTGCAAGCAAGTCATCATCTGTCAGCTGATAGTTAAACACCATTTGAACAGATGTGTCCATAGCGTATTGAAGCTGCTCATAGAACGGGCAATCCTCATATGTTTCGTGCATACAGCGCTGTAAAGTGCGTACACTGATTTCCCAAAGCTTATTATCGGTTTTATTGCCGAAATCGTAGTCTGTGCGTGGGAACATCGGGTAGTTAACCTCAGTCATTCCAACCATTTTTATCGACACGTCCCCGGTTTTTTCCACCTTTATGTAGCGGAAGCACCTGAACCAGAATGGCTCAAACTCATATTCTCCGTCAACCTCAACCGTATCTATCATTTCACGGCAAATTCCAAGGCTCCTGTCTGTTCTGTCACTGTTTGTTTTTCCGCAGTCGGAGTCAAAGCACTCAAAATAAACAAGGTCAACCTTACCCTTGCCCGTAATTTTAAATCTGGGGAAGCCAAAGGTTAAGTATTCACTTTCAAAATATTCGCCGTCAAATTTAATAATGCCAAGCTTTTCCTGCATATCAAGCATTGGAATAGGACGCTCAAAAAGGAAGCACTTGTTTGTACCGCCCCACCAATAGTGGTCTGCTTCACCGTCAGAAACGCCGCACTGTACCTTGGCATTGTCGAAATTTGCCGCTTTTACAGCCACAGAGTCCACCTTTTCACGTGTAGCACCCGAATAACAGCTCCTTGCATTAACCTGTTCAATGCCTGTAATTTTTGCACATTCCCAGCTATCATCTGTCCTTACAACAACGTCACCGCAAACAAGCTCCATAACAAGAATTGCAGCTCCAACACGCAAAACACCCTCAATGGGGGACATCTTACCCTCCATATCGGTAGATGCAAGCTGCAAAACCTCAACGTAAATTTTGTTTGTGCCAACCTTTAAGTAATCAGTTACATCTATTGTGTCAAAAAAGGTCTTTTCACGCGTGCCCTTACAAGGGCCGAAGCCAACCAAGCTATCATTAATATATAGCTTGTAACGTGCTTGGGCGGAAATGTCCACCTTAGCCGCCTTAACAACCTTTAAGTCAAATTCCTTTTTAAAATAATACACCTGGTTGGCAGAGCCCTCTGCCTCCTTACAGGTAATCCATACACAATCCTTCATTTTCGTTCTCCTTCCAAGTGTGCCTGTACACTTATCAGCTTGCCAATGGCAAACCATATAACGTTTAATATTAAATTCACACAGTAGCCTGTCATTTCGACCAAACAAAGCGCGCGGAGAAATCTATATATTAAAGTAACTTTTAGCCCATAGATTCCTCGACTTTTCTCGGAATGACGTCTTGTGGCATCAATTTTGCATTTCACAGCTACGCTGTGATTATGTCCTTAATCTCGCAAATATACATTCTGTGATAGCCGCCGTTTGCGTAGAATGGCTTTGCAAGCTCACTTTCAAAGCAGTCCTCATCTAAGTCCTGAGCGTACAGCTTTTTAAGAATTACGGTTATCTCCGCATCGTCAAAAACGCACGCACCCTCATTTACGGTAAATTTTAAGCCACAAGCCTCAAATTTGTCCACGTCCCTGCCGCTTTTTGTTCCGCAAAGGGCTAAAGTGTCCTTCCTTTCCTTGCCGAAAAACGATAAGGACATAGTATCCCCGTCCTCGCAGAACTCAAATGTATATCTCTCGGGACGGACAAAAACAAAGCAAACCTCCTTACCCCAAAGGATACCGGACCCACCCCAGGAAACCGTCATAGTATTAAGAGCCCCGTCCCCCTTTGTTGCTGTTAAAAGTGCGGACTTTGCTATTTTCTCTGCAAAATTAAATTTAGCCTCGGTTAATTTCATATGCACCTCGCCAATAATTCTTTAATAAATGGAAGCATTTCCCTTATCATTATAGTTTATATTTCACCGCGAGTCAATAAAAAACGCAAATAATTTTAAATTTTTCTCTTGACTACAAGCAAAGTATATTATATAATTATATTATGTAGAAATTTGGCATTTTGAATTTATCGGCGGATTTATTATGCTTTTTACATAATTCATGTTTAATAATTTCTAGCATTATCGCCGAAATAATTTAAGGAGGTATGTTGTTGTGGTACAATGGTACATCGCTGTCATTATTGGCGTTGCTTGTGCGGTTGCCGGGGTTGTTGCCGGTATAATCATCAGACGCACTATTGCCGAAAAGCAGATCGGCTCAGCGGAAGAGCAAGCAAAAAAGCTACTTGAAGATGCTATCAAAGCCGCAGAAACCAAGCGTAAAGAGTATTTACTTGATGCTAAGGATGAAATCCAGAATTCAAGAAATGAGCTTGAGCGTGAGGTTAAGGAAAGACGTGCCGAATTAACCCGTCAGGAAACAAGACTTGCTAATAAGGAAGACAATCTTGATAAAAAGGCTGAAGCTATGGAGAAAAAGGAAGAGGCTTTAGCTAAAAAGGTTAAGGAAGCAGAAGAAATCAAAGAAAAAATCGAACAGCTACACGAATCTCAGCTTAAATTGCTTGAAAAGATTTCAGGCTACAGTGCTGAGGAGGCAAGAGCTATGCTTATCAAAAATCTTGAGGACGATGTTAAGCACGAGCAGGCACAAAAGCTTATGGAGCTTGAGGCTGAGTTTAAGGAAGAGGCTGACCAAAAGGCAAAGAATATTATTTCTCTCGCTATTGCAAAGTGTGCAGCCGACCACGTAAGTGAGGCTACAATTTCCGTTGTTGCCCTTCCAAACGATGAAATGAAGGGTAGAATTATCGGCCGTGAGGGACGTAATGTAAGAGCTATTGAAAACCTTACAGGCGTTGAGCTTATTATTGATGACACACCTGAGGCTATTACAATTTCAGGCTTTGACCCGGTAAGACGTGAAACTGCAAGAATTGCCATCGAAAAGCTTATTTCCGATGGACGTATTCACCCAACAAGAATTGAGGAAACTGTTGAAAAGGCAAGGCGTGAGGTTGAGGCTTCAATTAAGCAAGCCGGCGAAAAGGCTACCTTTGAAACAGGTGTACACGGTATTAATATTGAGCTTATTAAGCTTCTTGGTAGGCTTAAGTACAGAACAAGCTACGGTCAGAACGTGCTTGACCACTCCATTGAGGTTTCCACTATTGCAGGCGTTATGGCGGCTGAGCTTGGTGTTGATGTAACACTTGCTAAGCGCGCAGGCTTGCTCCACGATATCGGTAAGGCATTAACCGCTGAGGTTGAGGGCTCACACGTAAATATCGGTGTTGACGTAGCTAAGAAGTACAAGGAATCCAAAGAGGTTATTCACGCAATCGAGGCTCACCACGGTGATGTTGAGGCGCAGACAATTATAGCTGTAATTGTACAGGCTGCTGATGCTATTTCCGCTGCCCGCCCGGGTGCAAGACGTGAAAATCTTGAAAACTACATAAAGAGACTTGAAAAGCTTGAGGAAATTGCCAAGAGCTTTGAGGGCGTTGAAAAAACCTTTGCTATCCAGGCAGGCCGTGAAATTCGTATTATGGTTAAGCCTGAGCAAATTGGTGATGACACAATGGCACTCGTTGCTCGTGATATTGTTAAGAAGATTGAATCCGAGCTTGAATATCCGGGTCAAATCAAGGTTAACCTTATCCGTGAAAGCCGTGTGGTTGACTACGCTAAGTAATAACCGTTTCTACATTCAAAATGTAGGGGAGGGGCAAAACCCCTCCCGCAAATATAAAAACAAAAATTCGGGGCTGCTTCCCCGAATTTTTTATTTTGTGTTTATAACTCTTTTAATCATCCTTAAAACGTCATCCTCGGCATTTAACACATTTAGCTTAATGTCCGGATTTCTGCCCTGCCATACCACAAACATTTCGTGGCAAAAGGCTTGACCGACCTCTTCCACTCCCGTAAAATCTAAGTCAACCTCTTTGAATTTCAGTATCAATTCTCCGAGTCGCCTGCCCTCTGAGCGAGAAACAGGACTGCCGTATGGGAAAATGTGAGCTATTGGAATTTGCGTTTTTATAAATCCGTCATCTACATTGGAAAACCTGTCAAACACTTCCTTTGTAGTCTTTTTTGTATGGTTGTTCAGTGACATACAAACAAGCGTGCTGCCAGATGGTTCGGCTACATTTCTTTTCGAGTCGCTGAAGTTGTTTCTTGAAAAAAACACCTCGTCTGAAACAATAAAAAACCTATCCATCAAATGAGATGTGAAGAAAATGCCCTCGCCCGAATGCATAGCCTTAGCGGTAGTAAATTTTCCCGCAAACAAAAGAGTTGCGCTCTCGTCAAGGGAAAGCTCCTGTCCCTTTTCTTTTCTCATATATTCTTGTATGTTTTTGAAAATGCCTACTCCATTGTCGGAAATCATTATAGTTGATTCCAATGGGTTGGTGAAAACAAATACGAATATTTTTTGAGACGATGAATGCTCAATCGCATTATTCATCATCTCGGTAAATGCGTATCTCCAAATTGAAAATACGTTTTTTTTAAGTCCCTTGAATATTGGCGCTATATCCTTTTCAAAAACTCTGCCTTCATCCAAGTCCTTGTTATCGTAAAGAAACATTTGACTCTGTGACACTATGTCATATGATGAGCCCTCTTTTTTTATAACGCCATTATTGCAAAGCTCTTTAATGTAATTATATACAGTTGACTTTGACACATCAAAGGCTTCCGTAGTCTTTTTCACCAGCTCCTCGTCACCTGCCGCAACAAGCTTCAAGATATAGCTTTTTATCTGCTCTTTATTTTCTTTTGCCATAATATCACCCCCTATTTTCAATTATATTGTACCACGCTTCCCAAAAATGTCAATGATTTTTCCAAATTTTATATATTTTATTCCAAATTTGTGCCGTTTATTCACAAAACAAAAAATTCGGGGCTGCTTCCCCGAATTTTTTATTTGTCTGAATATGATTCTATGCCGTTTCCGGAAATTTCCTTTAAGGTGTCCTCTAAATAGAAGGTAAGCTCATCCCCTGCGTGCTTGTTTTTTACTCCCTTGTATTCCTTTTTGTGAGTGTAGCCCTTCATCAAATCTGCGCTTACCTCAACTACCTTGTCGGTATCCTTTTCACCTATTTTTGATAACCTTACAATAGCTATGTATATGAAATTTTCCTTGGGTCTTGAGTTGGATTCCCTCAAATTTTTTGTGGTGTACACAAATTTTAAATCTGCATTTAAGCCAATTTCCTCAGCCTTTGATATATATGGCTTAACCCATTCCTTTACTTCAGCTCTCAATTCCCTTTCCATAGCTGCTATTTTTGCGGAATCAACAGGCGTTTCCTTTTTCTTGCCTTTTTTCTTGTTCACCCACGCCTTCACGTCATCAATAAAATAGCCTGTTATTTTTCCGTCCCAATATTTTTCAAGCAGCCGCTTAGTGCGGCGGCTTCTGCGGATGTGCCCTTGCATATAAAAGCGCTCCTTGCCCTCAACCGCTCCCGATATTTCAAACACCCGTGAAAAGAAGAAGTCAAGTATAGGGTGACGGGAGTCTGATCTGTCGTCAGTTGCCTCTATCGCCGCTATATTTTCCCACAGATATCGTTCATTTGGGAAGAATAAAAAGCAAATCGTAACTCCTTTTTCATCGAACAAATATATGACAGGCATCAAAATAGTTGGGACTAGTATAAAATGGGCAGCTATTACAAGCATTACAATGCCACCGCCCACGCTTCTCCCAAGCTCCGGGTCGTCTTGTAGCATCACACAGGCACCATACACAAAAACCGCGCCCATAATTACAAACAAATTAAAAAGCTTGTTAAACGCTACCTGTCTTTTCATATAATCCCCCCTTTTTCATATTGTTCATTATATCTTATTTATCATTATTTGTCAATAAACCGTAGGTTGCTCTGTGCAACCGTCAGTTGCGCTAAAGCAAAAGAGCAAGCACTAAAATGCTTGCTCTTTTCAATTATACAATTTTCGCATTAGCGGACAGTCGGGATATGGGTCCTCAAGCCGCTCTTTAGTAGGCTTGGTGGTCTCGTGTGCGCCCGTCCCTACAACTATTTCACTCGCCGCAATGGCGGCGAATTTCGCTGTAATTTGCGCACGCAAATTACTTCTCTACCTCTTCCATACCAAATGCCTCAAGCACGTCATTTTCCTTAATGTCGTTAAACTTATCAAGGCCTACACCGCACTCGTAGCCAGCGTTGACTTCCTTTGCGTCATCCTTAAATCTCTTAAGGGATGCAATCTTGTCCTCAGCAATAACTATACCGTCACGGATGATTCTGATTGAAGCGGAACGTGTTACCTTACCGTCCTGTACATAACAGCCCGCAATTGTACCAACACCTGGTACACGGATTGTCTGCCTTACCTCGGCGTGACCGTAAATCACTTCCTTGTAGGTTGGGGCAAGCATACCCTTCATAGCGGCTTCAATTTCCTCTATGATTTCGTAAATAATTCTGTGTGTTCTTATGTCAACATTCTGTCTTTCGGCAGAGTCAATAGCGTTCTTATCAGGACGTACGTTAAAGCCAACGATAATAGCATTGGATGCCGCCGCCAGCATAACGTCACTCTCTGTAATACCGCCTGCTGCGGTGTGAATAACATTAACCTTAACCTCTGCGTTTGAAAGCTTAACAAGGGACGCCTTTACAGCCTCACAGGAGCCGCCAACGTCAGCCTTAACAATAATGTTAAGCTCCTTAACACCCTCGCTAATCTGGCTGAACAAATCATCAAGGTTAACCTTAGCATTAGCCTTAAAGATTTCCTCCTTAGCCTTTGCACGTCTTTGCTCAGCTAATTCTCTTGCCATCCTTTCATCCTTAACCGCATTGAACTCATCACCTGCGTTAGGAACCTCGGAAAGACCTGTAATTTCAACAGGAACAGAAGGACCTGCCACCTTAAGTACCTTGCCTGTATGGTCTGTCATAGCTCTTACCCTACCAACAGCAGTGCCTGCGATTACAACATCACCGGACTTAAGTGTACCGTTTTGAACAAGGATTGTTGCAACAGGGCCTCTACCCTTATCAAGCTTAGCCTCGATAACGATACCCTTTGCAAGTCTGTTCGGATTAGCCTTTAATTCCTTAACCTCAGCAATCAAAAGCACGCTTTCAAGCAAGTCATCCATACCCATCTTTGTGTGTGCGGAAACAGGAATACACATAATATCTCCGCCCCATTCCTCAGGAACAAGGTCATACTTTGTAAGCTCCTGCTTAATATTTTCCGGGTTAGCGGTTGGCTTATCCATCTTGTTAATAGCAACAACAATGTCAACACCTGCCGCCTTTGCGTGGTTAATAGCCTCAACTGTCTGTGGCATAATACCGTCATCAGCCGCAACAACGATAATTGCAATATCTGTTGCCATGGCGCCGCGCAAACGCATAGCTGTAAATGCCTCGTGGCCGGGAGTGTCAAGGAATGTAATATCCTTGCCGTTTACATTAACTCTGTAAGCACCGATATGCTGTGTAATACCGCCTGCCTCACCTGTGGTAACGTGTGTGTGTCTTATAGCGTCAAGGAGTGATGTTTTACCGTGGTCAACGTGACCCATAACGCAAACAACAGGTGCGCGCTCAACCAATGATTCAGGTGCGTCTGTTTCTTCCTCAAAAAGCTTTTCCTCAATTGTAACAACAACTTCCTTTGTTACCTTTGCACCAAGCTCATCACCGATAAGATATGCGGTGTCAAAGTCAATAACCTCGTTAACAGAAGCCATAACACCCATCATCATAAGCTTTTTGATAATTTCGCCTGAGTTAACCTTCAAGCGGGAAGCAAGCTCACCAACTGTGATTTCATCAGGAACGGTAATGGAAAGCTGGGTGTTCTTTGCCTTTTCAAATGCTGCCCTCTTCATCTTTTCCATAGCCTGGCGCTCTTTTTCCTTCTTGGAATTAAAGCTGTCCCTGTTATTCTGCTTTTTCAACTTCTGCTTACCTGCACCGCCGCCGAAGTTGCCGTGGGTTGCCTCATAGCTGTCAAACTTCTCATCATACTTGGACAGGTCAACATAAGATGTTCTTGTATCAACAACCTTTGTTTCTCCTGTCTTTGTCTTAATTTCAATAATGTTGCTCTCAGGCTTTTTCTGCTTTGGAGTTACGTTATATGTTTTCTTTTCGTTTCTATCCTTGTCAAAGCCGCCAAAATTGTTGCGGTTTTGATTGTTTCTGTCCTTATTAAAGTCCTTGTTGAACTCCTTCTTCTCAAAGCCGCCCTTTTGGTCCTTGTTAAAGTCCTTATTAAACGGCTTATCCTTATTAAAGTCCTTCTTAAAGCCGTCTCTGTTTTCAAACTGTGGCTTTGCAAAGCGGTCATTTTTGTTAAACTGTGGCTTTTGCTCAACCCTTGGCTCTTCCTTCTTAACCTCAGCCTTTGGCTCTTCCTTCTTCGCTTCTGCCTTTGGTTCTTCCTTCTTTGCCTCAGCCTTTGGTGTTTCCTTCTTTGCCTCAGCCTTTGGCTCTTCCTTCTTCACCTCAACCTTTGGCTCTTCCTTCTTCACCTCAACCTTTGGCTCTTCCTTCTTCACCTCAACCTTTGGCTCTTCCTTCTTTGCCTCAGCCTTTGGTGTTTCCTTCTTTGCCTCAGCCTTTGGCTCTTCCTTCTTCACCTCAGCCTTTGGCTCTTCCTTTTTAACCTCAGTCTTTGGTGTTTCCTTCTTCACCTCAGCCTTTGGCTCTTCCTTCTTCACTTCAGCCTTAGGCGCTTCCTTCTTTGCCTCAGCCTTTGGCTCTTCCTTCTTTTCCTCTGTCTCAGCCTTCGGTGCAGCCTTTTTAGCCTTAGCCTTCTTTTGGGTTGTTATTGTATTTTTACCGTCAAGGTAATCATCAATACCCTTGCACTGGTTTTCAAGTGTAAGTACGTTAACAACAGCGGAAATTTCATCTGCCTCTATGTTAGCACCGGATTGACGTGTGCCTAAGCCTGCCCTTTCGATTAAATCAAGAGCGTCCTTTATATCAAGGTTAAAATCCTTTGCAAAATCCTTTATACGTGCCATATCTTTTACCTCGTTTCGTTAGATATAAGAGAGATTAGTTCCTTGGAAAAATTTTCATCGGAAATTCCAATTACGGAGACCAATGAAAGCTTGCCGATAGCGTGGGCAATTTCATCACCGTTATATGTTAATTTTACGCATTTTGTAGTGTAGAATTTACACTTATCAGTGATTTTCTTTTCAGTATTTGCGGAAGCATTTCCCGCATACATAACCAGCCTTACCTTCCCGCTTGGGAGTGCTTTTGTCACCAAGTCGGTGCCGATTATCAATGCCCCTGCCCTTTTGGCAAGACCAAGCATAGACAAAAACCTATTATTCAATTCCGTCAAGCTCCTTTGAAAGCGCCTCTATTAACTCATCACTTATCTGTACCTCAAGATTAGACTGCAATCTTTTCGCCTTAACAGCCTTTTTCAAGCACGCCTTGTCTCTGCAAAGGTATGCTCCCCTGCCTGATTTCTTTCCTGTCAAATCCATACAAACCTCATTTTCGGGAGTTCTCACAACTCTTACCAGGTCTTTTTTTGGAAAGGACTGCATACAGCCAAGGCATTTTCTCATAGGCACCTTTTTAATCTTTTCCATGGAATACCTCCCATCTTAGTAAGCGTCTCAGCTTACTCGCTCTTAATATCAATCTTGCAGCCTGTAAGCCTTGCAGCCAAGCGTGCATTCTGACCCATCTTACCGATAGCAAGAGATAGCTGGTCAGCGCTGACGGTTGCCCTTGTTTGTCTGTCACCAACAAGCTCAACATCCTTAACAGTAGCAGGAGAAAGAGCCGCCTTTACATAGTCACAAACGTCATCACTGTATGGAATAACGTCTATCTTTTCTCCGTTAAGCTCATCAACAACCACGTTAATTCTTGCACCCTTGTTACCGATACAAGCACCAACAGCGTCAACCTCAGGATCTCTTGAATAAACAGCAATCTTTGTTCTTGAGCCTGCCTCACGGCTGATGCTCTTTATAATAACTGTTCCGTCACTGATTTCGGGAACCTCGGTTTCAAAAAGCCTTTTTACAAGGTTAGGGTGAATTCTTGTAAGTGAAACAAGGGGACCCTTTTCGTTTGCGCCGTTAACCTGTGTTGCAAACACCTTAATTCTGTCATCAACACGGAGAACCTCACCCGGAATCTGCTCACTCTTCAAAAGAACAGCCTGTGAAATACCTGTGTCAACAACAACATTTCCTGTAGAATCCTCAACCTTGGTTACAATAGCGGAAAGCATCTCGCCGCGCTTATCCTCGTATTCCTTAGCCTGGTAGCTTCTTTCTGCCTCACGGATACCCTGGATAATAACCTGCTTTGCGTTCTGTGCGCTTAAGCGGCGGAATTCCTTTGTCTGAAGCTCATATTCGTAATCAGCGCCAATGCTTCTCTTACGTGAACGGGTCTTGAGCTTCTTGCCCTGCGCCTTCATTTTAATTTCAAACTCTGTAATCTGGTCCTTTGTAATCTCGGTCTGTGGGTCCTCAACAACAGAAACGATTTTGTACTTACGGTAAACCTTTATATCCTGCTTTTCATCATCAATAACAACTGAGATGTTTGTTGAGCCAAGCTCACGTCTGCAAGCGGTAGCAAGCGCCGCCTCAACCTTTTCAATCATATACGCCTTCGGAATATGGCGCTCCTTTTCAAGCAAATCAAGTGCTTCAAAAAATTCCTTATTCATTTTAAATCTCCTTTATCTAAAAATTCGAAATTGATGTACTTAATTAAATTTCAAAGTAGGTGTTCATTTTGCCGATTGATTTTCTCGGAATCTCAACAAGCTCATCAGCGTGTACGGTAACAGTGTCCTCATTATAGGAAACCAGATTGCCGATATATTCCTTAAAGCCGTTCAGCGGCGCATATAAGCGCACCGAAACCATTTCCCCAAGGCAATGCTCCAGGTGAAAATCATTCTTGATCACCCTCTCAATACCGGGAGAGGAAATTTGCAAATTGTAGGCATCCTCAATAGGATTTGCCTCGTCAAGCAAGGGGTCGATAGCGCGTGAGAACCTCTCACAGTCATCAATCCTTACTCCGCCCTCCTTGTCAATGTCGATACGCAAAAACCATTCCGTGCCTTCCTTTACATAATCAATGTCCCACACAAAATAGCCAAGCTCCTCTGCCACCTGATTGGCAATAGGCGTAACCAAGGAAACAATACCCTTTGATGATTTCAAATCCGTTCACCATCCTTTCAAAAACAACCGATTTGCCGCGCAGCTGCAAATTCGGGCTGATGGGCAGCCCCCGCACCCTTTGCAGCATAGCCGCAAATACTAAAGAGAGAGTGAACTGCTGTAAGTCCACTCTCGCCTTGGTATTAACTGCCCCGATTATAACATAGTTTTTTCCAAATTGCAATACTTTTATTAATATTTTTAAAAAAATTATTATTCTATATATTTACAAAGACGTGTTTTTGTGCTACAATATTTCAAAATATCAATAATACGGAGTTGATTTTTTGGAAAACAAACGCTCTTTTAAGGGGATTTTATTTGCTTTTGGCAAAAGCCTCCTTTATTTCGCCATTTATTTTCTGGCTCAGGTTGCGGCAATAAACCTGATTGCCTTAATTGTGGGCGCGGATTATGTATATAATCTGACGGTTGAATTAACCATTGTTTCAGGCTGTATTTCAATCCTGCTTTTTGCCTTGATTTTCAAGATAAGAAAGACCACTCTTACAGAAATGGCATATATTAATAAAATGCCGCCGCGCTTTTTCCTGTCCATGATAGTTTTGGGCATTTCAACCGCCTACGCAATTGCCGTTATTCTTGGCTTGGTAGAAATGTCGGGCATTATTCCCGAAAGCTGGCTACAGGCACAGGACAGCGCCTACGAGGATGTGAACAACAGCTCCTCTCTTATGCAGTTTTTAAGCGTTGGCTTTATGGCTCCGCTTTTGGAGGAGGTTTTGTTCAGGGGGCTTATTTTAGGCTCACTGAAAAAGGAAATGCACCCTTGGCTTGCCATTGTTATCTCCGCCGTATTTTTCGGCGTGGCGCACGGCACCCCAATCGGCATTATATACGCAACGGTATTAGGTATTTTTATGGGCTGGATTTTTGTTAAATTCAATTCAGTGCTGCCGGGATTTTTATTCCATATGGCGTACAACTGTACTCTTTCCTTCTCCGAAGGGCTTACCGTTGTAGGCATAATATTCTGCGTTCCGATTCTGATTTTAGAAATCATAGATATTAATAAGTATTTCAGAGGTAAACAATTATGAAGCTTTACAATACACTTACAAAAAAGGTTGAGGACTTTGTTCCAAATGAAGAAAACAAGGTAAAAATGTACACCTGCGGTCCTACCGTTTACCATTTTGCACACATAGGCAACCTGCGCACCTACATTATGGAGGACGTGCTTGAAAGATTTCTACGCTTTAGCGGCTATGACGTAACAAGAGTTATGAACATAACTGACGTTGGCCACCTTTCAAGTGACGGTGACACAGGCGAGGACAAAATGCTAAAGGGTGCAAAGCGTGAGAAAAAAACCGTTATGGAAATTGCGGAGTTTTACAAAAATGCATTTTTCAGTGATTGCAAGAAGCTGAATATTAAGTACCCCGATATTGTTGAGCCTGCTACACAGTGCATTGATGATTTTATTAAGGTTATCGAAAGCCTTATGGAAAAGGGATATGCTTACCTTGCTGACGGAAATATTTATTTTGACACATCCAAGGTTGAAAACTACAATGTGCTGACAGGCCACTCCAGCGAGGAATTAATGGTTGGCGTACGTGATGACGTTACCGAGGACGTAAACAAAAAGAATAAGAGTGACTTTGTTCTTTGGTTTACCAAATCGAAGTTCGATGACCAAGAGCTTAAATGGAACAGCCCCTGGGGTATCGGCTATCCGGGCTGGCACATTGAATGCTCCTGCATTTGTATGAAGCACCTGGGCAAAAAGCTTGACATCCACTGTGGCGGTGTTGACAACATTTTCCCACACCACACAAACGAAATCGCACAGAGCGAGGCTTATACAGGTGAAAAATGGTGTAACTATTGGTTCCACGTTCATCACTTAAATGACGAAACAGGTAAAATGAGCAAATCAAAGGGAGATTTCTTAACCGTATCTCTCATTGAAAGCAAGGGATATAATCCGCTTGTATATAGGTTCTTCTGCTTACAGTCACATTACAGAAAGCCCCTTGTGTTCTCCTACGAGGCACTTGACCAGGCAAGCGCAACCTATATGAAGCTTGTTCGCAAAATTGCAGGACTTAAAAACGGCGGCGAGGTTGATGCAGAATTTGTAAAGGGCGCAAAGCAATCATTCATTGACAAGGTTGGTAACGATATGAACACCGCCCTTGGTATTACCTGCATTTACGACATATTAAAGGCAAATACCACAGATGCATCTAAGCTTAAGGCTATTGAGGAAATTGACAATGCGGTTTTGTGCGTTGGTCTTATTGACTCAGCAAAGGCTTTGGTAAGTCAGGCTGCCGAAAGCACACAAGCAAATGATGCAGGTGCGGACATTGATCCTTCGCTCAAAGCAAAAATTGAGGGCTTAATTGCCGAAAGAGCAAGTGCAAAGAAGGAAAAGAACTTTGCCCGTGCTGATGAAATCCGTGGGGAGCTTGCAGACATGGGAGTTACCATTAAGGACACACGTGAGGGTACAACATACACAATCGACTAAGCTAAATTGTGAGTGAAACGTGGCTTTGCCACGTGATATGCTTGACATACACAATAGAGTAAACTCAATCGTGAGTAAAATGTGGCTTTACCACGTGATATGCTTGCCTTACACAAGCGCGATATTCGCCTGTGGCGAGTGATATTTTTGCCTTTTGGGCAAAAGTGAAATGAACATAAACAAAATGCCTCCCCTGTGCAAGGGGAGGTGTCTGCTTTAGCAGACGGAAGGGTTGTAAATATGGCAAACAACTGCGAAACCTGTGAATACTACGACTATGATGAAGAATTCGAGGAATATATCTGCAAAATAGATATGGATGAGGATGAGTACCTTCAATTCCTTACCGACAAATCAAGAGGCTGTCCTTACTACAAATACTACGACGAATACAAATCAGTACAAAAGCAAAATTGATTTTGTACTGATGCGCGGAGATTAATTATGAACTTTAAGCAAAACATAATTTTGGCGCCGATGGCAGGAGTAACTGACTATGCCTTCCGTAAGATTGCAAGGCGATACGGAGCAACCTATTGCGTCAGCGAAATGGTAAGCTCCAAGGCGATACACTTTAAGGACAAAAAAACTGCTGAGCTTGCCGAGATTAAGGACGATGACCGCCCCCTTGGCATACAGATTTTCGGCAGCGACCCGAAAATAATGGCAGAAAGCGCTTATCTGCTCTCTACTGCCACATATGAGCACAGAAAAAACGATAATCTCCCGGAGGTAATCGATATTAATATGGGATGCCCCGTTAAGAAGATTGTTTCCGCAGGGGATGGTAGTGCGCTTTTAAAAAACCCCACCCTGTGTGGCGAAATCATAAAAGAAACAGTAAAAGCATCCGCCATACCCGTAACCGTAAAAATTCGTGCAGGCTGGGATGAAAACTCCATAAACTGTACGGAAATCGCAAAAATTGCCGAGGCAAACGGAGCCGCCGCAATTTGCGTGCACGGACGCACAAGAGAGCAAATGTATGAGCCCTATGCCAATTGGGACTACCTAAAGGCGGTAAAGAACGCTGTATCTATCCCTGTTATCGGTAACGGAGATATATTTAACGCCAGTGACGCTATTAGAATGATTGAGGAAACGGGTGTTGACAGCGTTATGATAGGCAGGGGCGCTATGGGAAATCCCTTCATATTTGATGAAATAAAATGCTTTTTTGATAAAAAAACGTACACTCCCCCCACTATTTTTGAAAGAATACAGGTTGCAATGGAGCAGGTCGGATATATGATAGAGGAGCACGGTGAAAGAATTGCCATTTGCGAGGCAAGGAAGCACCTTGCCTGGTATTTGAAGGGTGAGCGCGGTAGTGCAAGCGTGCGTGCCAAAATTAACCAAGCATCCACCCTTGACCAATTAAACCAAATAATTAATGACTATATAAGCTCCTTGGAAAGCGCCCTTTAAGCGCAGAAATTTATGGAGCTTAGCTGTCCATATGAAATGAGCGAAATTATAAAATGAAAGAAAAGAAAAAAATATCTTCATCCCCCTTATGCCTGATTTCGGCAATAGTTTGGGGAACCGCATTTCCTATACAGGAAATCGCCTCACGCAACTCAGATCTGCTTGATACCTTCGGCTTTGGCGGCTTCAGGATGCTTGTTGCCGCTTTGGCGCTTGTTCCCATTGTTCTTATTTTTGAAAGAAAAGCTGACCACTCCCGACAAAGGATAGTTTCCACAGTTAAATGGGGAGCGTTGGCAGGCCTTGTTTTGTTCACCGCCAGCTCATTTCAACAGTTTGGTATTGAGTTAACAGGGGAAAGCGGAAAGGCAGGCTTTATTACAAGCTTATATTTAGTTTTCGTGGCAATAATATCATTCTTTAAAGAAAGACCCTCTGTCTTTATGATAATTGCCTTGCCCTTTGCGGTTGCAGGGCTTTATTTTCTCTCCTTCTCAAACGGCTTCGGCGCCGTTTCCTTGGGAGATTTGCTTCTTCTTATCTGCGCGGTCTTTTTTGCTTTGCACATTATCGTTTTTGACAAGGGAGCAAAAAAGGTTAACCCACTTCTCTTTTCCTGCATACAATTCCTTGTTACAGGCGTTTTAAGCACAATTTGCGGCTTGACCTTTGGCACAATAACAACAGAGGGAATCAGCTTAACTCTTTTCCCTATTATTTATTGCGGCATCTTTTCAGCAGGCGTTGCCTACACCTGCCAAATGCTTGGCCAAAGGAACGGAAACCCAACGGTATGCGCTCTTTTCTGCTCTTTAGAAGCCTTATTTGCCGTAATTGCAGAGTGTATAATCGAGAGCCAAATACCAACAACAAAAATATTAATCGGCTGTGGCTTAATGCTTGTTGCCGTGGTTTTGTCGCAAATCCCAAGCAAGCCAAAAAAATTAAATAGAGAGATGCAAATATCATAACATAAAACAAGCAAGTAACGTAACATAAGAATCACCCCTCGGAAAAACCGAGGGGTGATTTTATTTTACAATTAAAAAATCTTTAAAATGCCCTCTATTTCTTTTCTTTGTGGCATTTCGGGCTCAATGTCTGCCTTGCCAAGGGCAATTACAACAACCACATTTTCCTCATCGGGTATTCCAAAAAGCTCGCGAATTTTGTCCTCCTTGTAAAGTCCCATAATAAGAGTACCGTAACCCATTTCGGTAGCCTTTAGAAGCAGGTTTTCCACCGCCAAGCCATTATCAAAGCACTCAAATCCGTTGCCAAGGTGTGTTTCCCCCTGGGCAGTATAACCGCTTATACCGTGAACAACGGTTGTTACGATAAATGCTCCTGCGTTTTCTGTCCTTTCGTAATTAAAGCTGGCAAGGCTACCCCTTACCTTTTCCTTAATCTCATCGCTCAGAGCTACATAAAACCTTGCAGTTTGTGAATTTTTCCACGAGGGAGCAAGCTGTGCGCTTGCCACAAGCTCCTCAATTTCCTCTTTTTTAACAACACAGGGTGCGTATTTTCTAATACTTCTTCTTTCTTCAATTGCCCTTGTCAGTTCCATTTACTCTTCCTCTTCTTCCTCTTTTAATATTTCCTTTTTAGTAACTATTGTTTTTTCAATTCTATGCTCATCAATTTTAACTATATTGATAAAAAGACTGTCCGTTTCCAATTCCAGTCGGCTTCCGTCCTCAGGCACTGTACCCAAAATACCCATAATGTAACCGCCAAAGGTATCGTACTCGCACTCCTCAAATTCAAGCTCAAGCTCCTTTTCCACATCCTCTAAAAATGCCGAACCGAGAATTTGGTAACGTCCGTCAGCCATTCTCTTGATATCAACAGTTACCACATCGTCCTTATCGTTCAAATCGCCGACAAGCACCTCTAAAAGGTCGTGCATTGTAACTATACCGCTTGTTCCGCCGTATTCGTCCACAACAACCGCATAGTAGTTTCGTGACTTTTTCATTTCCGCAAAAAGCATATCCGCCTTCATATTTTCAGGCACAAAATACGGCTTTTCAACCGCCTGCGCCATGGCGCTCTCTATGCTTTGACAGCCAAGGCGGAAAAAGCGTTTAATATTCAAAATTCCAACCACGTCATCGGCATTTTCACCGCAAACGGGATAAAAGCTATGCCTTGTTTGCGATATGGTTTTTTTCCATTCTGCAAAGGAATCATCCGTGTATAATATATGTACATCCTTTCGGTGGGTGCAAATCTCCAAAATAGAGATATCGTCAAACTCAAATACGTTTTGTATAAGCTCATTTTCTATGGAGTCAATCTCACCCTTGTCCGAGCTATCCTTCAGCATAATCCTTATTTCTTCCTCAGTAACCGCATCATTCTGCTCATTCGGGTTAATTCTCAAAAGCTTTAAAATACCGTTTGTTGTTTTTGTAAGCACCCAAACAAAGGGCTTGAAAATAACGGATACCACATACAAAAGCGGAGCTACGCGCAAAGCGGTCTTTTGTGGATTTTTCATAGCCATTCTCTTTGGCACAAGCTCACCGAAAACAATACTGAAAAATGACAAAATGATAGTAATCAAAAGCACGCAAAGGCTGTTGATTGTATCCGGGTCAATGCCCACACCTGCATTTATAAGAAGCTCTACCAATGGAGAAGCGAAGCTGTCCGCTGCATAAGCGGAGCCTAAAAGTGCGGACAAGGTTATTGCAACCTGTATGGTTGACAAAAACTTTGACGGATTTTTTGTCAGCGCCAAAATCATTTTGGCACTCCTGTTTTTTTCACTCGCAAGCTTTTCAATTCCTGCCCTGTTGGCAGAAATAATAGCAATCTCCGAGCTTGCAAAAATTGCATTTAATATAATAAGTATAATTTGTAAAATAATTGCGCCTAACAATTTAATAACATCCTTTCTTAATTGACAAACAGTAAAAACGACAAAAAAGCATTACCTATATATTTCAATAGGCAATGCTTATATTTTATATAAAGTGAGCTATGGTACTACACCCGCCCTCGTCCATTTTTTAAATACCTTCCTTTGTGAATAGTATATTTATACTATCACACTTTTGCCTGTTTGTCAAGGGGATTTGGAGCATCGGTTGCGCAAACAGCTCCCTGTCAGATAATCGGTTTGCTTACTCCACCGTTACGCTTTTGGCAAGGTTTCTTGGCTTATCTATGTCGCAGCCACGTAAGCGCGCCACCTCATAAGCTATCATCTGAACGGCTAAAATCGCCCCGAAAATGCCGCCTATTCGGCTGGACCTTGGCAAAACAAACACACGGTCCGCACAAGCGTGCGCATTTTCCATTTTGTCAGTGCAAATAAGCACAGTGTGTGACCCACGGCTTTTAACCTCTTTGATATTGCTGTCCATTTTGTCAAAGAGAGCCTCCTCTGTTGCAATGGCAATAACAGGTGTACCCCTTTCAATCAATGAAATTGTACCGTGCTTAAGCTCTCCTGCCGCGTAAGCCTCACAATGAACATAGGAAATTTCCTTAAGCTTAAGTGATGCCTCCTGTGACAAAGCGTAATCAAGACCCCTGCCAATGTAAAAAATGCTCTGGCTTTCATAAATTTCTTTAGCGATTGCCTTTATCTCCTCGCCCCTTTCAAGTGTTTGCTCAACAACCTGTGGAGCTTCAAAAAACAGACACTCTGTCAAGGATTTTGCATTTTCCTTGTCAGTTATGCCCTTTTTAAAGGACATAGCAACAGCAAATAAATAAAGCAATGAAGCCTGGGTGGTATATCCCTTTGTGGTGGCAACCGCAATTTCCGGTCCTGCATAGGTATAGGCGCAAAAATCCGCTTCCCTTGCAATAGTTGTTTCAACCGCATTTACAATTCCCAGGGTTTTCAAGCCCTGGCTTTTTGCATAGCGCAAGGACGCCAAGCTATCCGCCGTTTCACCGGATTGTGAAACGATAATAACCAATGTACCCTTTTGTGTAAACGGTGGGTTATATCTGTATTCCGATGCAATATATGAGCGGCAGGGCACCATACAAAGCCCCTCAATTATAGGGGCCGCCAAAAGCCCTGCGTGCATTGCCGAGCCACAGGCAACGATATGGATTTCCTTTATATCCTCAAAAAAGCTGTCATCTATACCGTCACAGGAAAAATCGGGCAAGCCGTCCTTTATCCTTGGGGACAAGGCGTTTTTAATTGCATTTGGCTGCTCGTTCATTTCCTTAAGCATAAAATGGTCGTATCCGCCCTTTTTTGCGGATTCAAAGCTCATATTTGTTACCTTCCAATCAGGCTCACCCTTGTTGAATATAAAGGCGCCGTCCTTCGTCAGGCGAACAACCTCACCCTCATTCAAGGAGCAGTAAACCTTTGTAAACGGTAACAAGGCAGTCAGGTCTGATGCAAGATAATAACCGTCAATGCCCTTTGCAATAATCAAGGGGCTACCCTTTCTTACCGCATAAATAGTGTTGTCCTCACCCTCAAACATAATAGCAAAGGCATAGGAGCCATGCATAAAGCCGGTGGCCTTTAAAATTGCTGTATGCGGGTCACAACCCTCTTCATAATACTTATTAATCAAAGCGCAGCCAACCTCTGTATCCGTTTCAGACAAGAATTTAACTCCGCCCTTTTCAAGCTCCGCCTTCAGCTCCTTATAATTTTCAATAATGCCGTTGTGAACCAAATAGGTCCTACCCACATTATGGGGGTGGGCATTTGTGTCAGATGGCGCACCGTGTGTTGCCCATCTTGTGTGCCCTATGGCACAAAAGGCGCTGTCAATGGGAGATTTGGATAGAGCCTCATTTAAGCTACTCACTCTACCCTTTGTTTTTAAAAGCTTGATACCATCCTGACCCTTGGCGCAAATGCCAACAGAATCGTATCCGCGATATTCTAAAATTTCAAGGCCACAGGTGACCTTGCCGGTTGCTTCCTCGAAGCCCGTATAACCAATTATTCCACACATAATTAACCATTAAAACAGGGAAACGACTTGGGCTGTAAGCGTCCCCTGTCCTTCCTTGTATTAATATTAATAATTTATAACACACCTTGTTTTGCAATTACTCGCATATTTAATATGTTATTAACGATGCCTGTAAGCACCGAAGAGGCATCCGCCGAAAAATCGATAACCTCTTACCTCGTTAACCACACAACGCATTTTAACGTCCTTTGTTATAGGTGTTTTCCAACACCCCTTCACCGTGGTCTGGCGCTATCATAACCTTGATTTAAAGGAGACCTTGTCACTATGAGGCGCTAAATTAGTGAATCTGATTAATTTTTCCTTTTTTGTACAATATTTTCTCTTGTTTTGTGAATACAGTTCGGTGGCACAAAGCCCCTGACACTTGATAATGGATAAATGTTAGAGCCACTGCCAACAACCGTGCCGGGATTGAGTACGCTGTTACAGCCCACTTCAACGTAATCTCCAAGCATAGCGCCAAACTTTTTCAGGCCTGTTTCAATGCCCTGCCCCGAAGCGTGGACACTAACGGGCGTTTTGTCGCTTTTTACATTGGAGGTTATACTGCCTGCACCCATATGTGATTTATATCCAAGTATGGAATCCCCCACATAGTTATAGTGCGGCACCTGTACACCGTCAAAGAGAATACAGTTTTTGAGTTCAGTTGAATTTCCAACAACTGCACCCTCGCCAACTATTGCACTGCCACGTATAAAGGCACAGTGCCTTACCTCAGCCCCCTTGCCGATAATGGCAGGGCCGCCGATATATGCGCTTGGTGCAACCTTTGCGGATTTTGCTATCCAGATATTTTCTCCGATTTTTTCGTATTCCTCAGCTGACAAGCTCTTACCTATTTCCAAAATAAATGAAGAAATGGAGGAAAGCGCCTGCCAAGGATACTCAAACTGAGCTATTAACGGATAAGCAATTGAATGTTCAGGGTAGGCATAAAGGCTTTTTGTCTTCATTGCCTCTTTAATATCGTTAGCCATATCAACTCTTAGCGGTGAAGGCTCACCTTGCTAAGCCCTCCCCTCTTATAACATCAACCACTCTGTCAACACATTCGTTGCACTCCTCCTCACTTACAGCCTCAACCATTACACGAATTAATGGCTCTGTTCCGCTTTCGCGAAGAAGAATTCTGCCCTTGTTGCCAAGAAGCAATTTCACTGCCTCAACCTCTTTTTGAACAGCCGAATTGTCCTTAACAGCTTGCTTGTTCTCTACACGTACGTTTTTAATAACCTGTGGCAGCATCATAACGGGAGCCTTCAGCTTGGAAAGCGTGCCCTTTGATTCAATTACCGCCTCCATAACCTTAATGGCGGTAAGAATACCGTCACCTGTGGTTGCGTACTTGGAAAGAATAATGTGTCCTGACTGCTCACCGCCCAATTGATGTCCGTTTGCCTGCATATTTTCATAAACAAACCTGTCACCGACAGTTGTTTGCTCATACTTAATGCCCGCATCATCAAGTGCGCGATATAAGCCAAGATTAGACATAATGGTAGTAACCACGGTATTGTTTGCAAGACAGTCCCTATTCTTATAGTAGGTTCCCAAAATATAAAGAATATGGTCGCCGTTAACAACCTCACCCTTTTCGTCAACAGCAATACATCTGTCTGCATCACCGTCAAAGGCAAAGCCTATGTCAAGGTTGTTTTCCTTAACATATTTGCAAAGCTGCTCAATGTGGGTAGAGCCCGCCTCGTGATTGATGTTCAAGCCGTTTGGCTCAGCATTAATAGTATAGGTCTTTGCGCCCAAAGCATCAAAAACGCTTTTTGCAATCATCCAAGCGCCGCCGTTTGCACAGTCAAGACCAACCTTGATATGCTTAAATGAATGGCGTGACAAGGAAATCAAATAACCGATATACCTGTTTCTGCCTGCGGAATAATCAACAATTTCTCCAATGCCTGCACCCTTAGCATAAGGAATATCCTCGGTTTCTATACCCAATTCCTTAAGATTGCCGTCAAGATACATTTCAATTTTAGAAATTGTTAAATCATCCAGCTTTTCGCCCCTTGAATTTACAATCTTTATACCGTTGTCATAGAAGGGATTGTGACTGGCGGAAATCATAATTCCGCAATCAAAATCATCCCCGCTTGTAGCATAAGATACACTCGGAGTGGTAGTAACGTGTAGCATATACGCATCCGCACCGCTTGCAGCAAGACCTGAGGCAATAGCATACTCAAACATATAGCTTGAGCGCCTTGTGTCCTTGCCGATTACCGCGCGCACGCGCTTTCCGTCACGGCCGTAGTACCAGCCCAAAAATCTACCGATTTTATAGGCATGCTCCGAATTTAGACTGACTCCCGCCTCACCGCGGAAGCCATCCGTGCCAAAATATTTTCCCATATTTTGATTATCTCCTTTCGTTCTGTGCGCCTCAAGGAAATAGTCTGCTATACATAATAGCAGAAAATTTTCTGTTTGTCAATGAAAACCAATAAATAGTTTAACCAAATACAATAAAAAAGGCTATCAAAACGATAGCCAATTTTTTCTATTTATTAAAGCTTACCTGTGCCTCAGTCATGTTAAAGTTCTCATGCCAGCCCTGTGGCTTTTCCTCTGCCTCACAACAAATCTCCTTAAGGCTGTCGCAAAGGCTAAAGGCACCCGGCCCGATTGTAGCTACACCTTTCGGTATAGTAATGCTTTCAAGAGACTCACATTTATTAAACGCCTTTGAGCTTATATAGGTAACTGTGTCCGGAATTTCAATGCTCTTTATCTTTGTTCTTCCGGCAAATGCCCAGTAAATTCCCGTTACTTTTCTACCGTTATGCTCACTTGGGATTACAATCTCAGTTGTTTTAAAATCACAACCCACAACCCAAAGTCCGCCGCTTGTATCCTTTGCCTCAGCATAGGAAAGATAAGCCTCCCATTTTGCCGTCAAGGTCATATCCTTTGTTACGGTATCCTTCTCAAAGTCCCACTTTTTCTCACCAAGATACCAGCCCTTAAAGTTATAGCCCGGTCTTTTCATTTCAGCTGTTGGATAAGTAACATACCCATCTATTCCCACATTCTGTGAAGGGATTGCTATGTTATCAACATAGGTCTGAAATTCAACCTCAAAATCAGTCCTTTCCTCCTTGTCACAGCTGCACGAAATCAAAAGAATAAGAGACAAAATACCTACCAAGAATAAAAGTATTGTTCTTTTTTTCATCATTCCTTGTACTCATTAAAAGCAAGCACGTCCTGTGACGGTCTTGTTTTCCAAGCTCCCTTTGTAAAGTCAGGAATTTGCATAACAGCGCCACCCTGCTTAATTGACTCCTCAGACAAGCAGGTAACAACCATCCAGGCAGCCGCATCATAAACGTCTATTGCCATTTCACGTCCGTCCTTAAGCCTGTCAACAAACTCACGTAATTCAACGTAGTCCATTCCGCCATGGCCTGCATCAAGAGCCTCCTGGGTTATAACCTGCCAAGCATCAGGCAGCATAGACTTGTATTTTTCAGCAGAGTTCTTATACTTTTCAACATACTCAACACGTGACCAATACTCAGGCTGACCGTCAAAATATGCGGTATTTGTATCCTGCTCGTAAAGGCCCTTTGTTCCTCTTACCTGAAATTCTCTTGAATAAGAGCGTGGCAAGGATGTATCAAGCTTAAGCATCATTGTTTCACCGTTTGCACACTTGATAAGAGTATGTATAATGTCGCCCTGTGCAAAATCAGCACCGATAAGGTCGGGGTTAATTGTGTCACGCCTGTCCTCAACATACTGCTCCATACCCCAGGAAAGGGTTGCCATAGAAACAAGAGAAACCATTTGGTTACCCCTGTTAATGTCAAGGATCTTAGCCATAGGACCAAGCTCGTGTGTTGGGTAGTTCTCACAGTTTCTGTTTAAATAGTTTCTTAAACGGTAGTGCCTGTTTTCCTTGCCGCCCGTTACCTCGCCGCGAAGGTCGTGGGCGTAAGCGCCGGAGCAATGAACAATCTTGCCGAAAAGACCCTTCCTTACCATAGCGGTAGCAAGAAGCTCATCTCTGTTATAACAGCAATTTTCCATAAACATAAACGGTGTTTTTGTTTCCTCCCAAGCGGAAACAAGATCATAGCAATCCTGTACGCAGTATGCGCCGCCAACCTCCAAGGCAACCGCCTTGCCTGCGCGCATTGAATCTATTGCAATCGGGAAATGCATTTCCCAGTCAGTAGCGATATAAACCGCATCAACATCCTCACGTGCCAAAAGCGCCTTGTAATCAGTGGTTGCAAAGGGAACATTTCCCTTTTTCTCGGTTACTCTTTTCTGCGCATTATCACGCCTGTCCTCATATTTATCACAAACGGCTGTAATTTCCACATCATCAAAGCCAAGCAGTATGTCCATCATACCGTAAGCGCGACAGCCAAAGCCGATTATACCCATTCTAACCTTTTCCATAAAAGCCTCCAAAATATTAATAAAAAGGAATTTCTTTTCTTATTGTATTTTATCATTACAATTAGCCATTGTCAACACATATTTTAACTATTGACAAGAATAAAATAAGATGGTAAAATATAATAAATGACAAAAAGGAGAGATTTGTTATTATGAAAAAGCTCACTACTATTGTTTTATCTGTTCTTTTGGTTTTATCCCTATTCGCTTTCACATCTTGTGACCAGGCGTCTGTTGACAGCACTTTGGAAAATCTTGTCAACACAGGAAAGGATTTGTTAGGTCCGTTTTTCAAAATTGCAGAGTCCTCAAGCGAAGAAGATGATGGCTCAGGTGATGATGTTGACCCGGAGCCTGAATCAAGCTTAATGCCCGATGGAGAGGGTACAACCGATACCGAGCCTGAGGGAGACAATGCTGACGGTGAAGGCACGCAGGATGACACAACAACCCAGGGCGGCGCCGCTGATACAGATGAAGAATAACGCATACACATGCAAGGGCAAGCTTATGGCTTGCTCTTCTTTTATTAATAAATTAATCTTCGCACTTGAATAGCTTTAATTTTTATGCTATTATATAATGGAAGTAATGTGTGTTGAGGTGAATTTATGCCACTTTCTAACGAAATTATAAGAACCTATACTGATATTTTGATTGAGGAGCTTATACCTGCTATGGGCTGTACTGAGCCTATTGCAATCGCATACGCATCCTCTATAATTTCCCACGCATTGGGCGCTTATCCCACAAGTCTCAAGGTTGGCTTAAGCGGAAATATTATTAAAAATGTAAAAAGCGTTATTGTTCCTATGACAGGTGGCATGCACGGTATTGACAGTGCCATTTGCGCAGGTATTATTTCCTCCTGCCCGAAAAAAAGGTTAGAGGTGCTTTGCGCGCTTTGCAGCGAAGATGTTGAAAAAATTAAAAGCTACAAGGAAAACACCCCTATTGAAATCTATGAGCTTGAAACAGAAAACGCCTTTGAAATTTTGATTGAGGGTACACATAACGGACAAGCGGCTGTCGCCAATCTTGCAAAGCGCCACACGAATATTGTGTACGTTAAGCTGAACGGACAGGATATAACAAACAATTACGCAACCGAGGAGGATACGGTTGAAAAGGAATCAACAGACCGCTCCTCCCTGAATGTAAAAACTATCGTGGAGTTTGCTGAGACTGTTGATTTAAGCGAGCTTACCCCTTATCTTGACCGCCAGATCGAATTTAATATGGCTATTGCAAGGGAAGGCTTGGACGGTGAGTGGGGAGCATCTATCGGCAAGACGCTCTTAAAATTAGCAAACGGAGACGTGCGTACCATTGCAAGAGCATACGCCGCCGCAGGAAGTGACGCCCGTATGAGCGGATGTGAAATGCCTGTTTGCATTATTTCCGGTAGCGGTAACCAGGGTATGACTGCATCTGTCCCTGTTGTAATTTATGCAGAAAGCTTAAAAGCAGACAGAGAAACGCTTTTGCGCGCATTAATAGTTTCGGATTTAATAACAATACACCAAAAAACAGGTATCGGCTGCTTAAGTGCATATTGCGGTGCAATTTCCGCAGGCTGCGGCTGTGGCTGCGGTATTGCATATTTGAAGGGCGGCAGATATTACGAAATTGCCCACACCCTTGTAAACGCAATCGCTATTTTATCCGGCACAATTTGTGACGGTGCAAAATCATCCTGTGCCGCAAAAATCGCAATGGCGGTTGAAGCAGGTATTTTAGGCTACGAAATGATGGCATCAGGCCACCAATTCTACGGCGGTGACGGTATTATTACAAAGGGTGTTGAAAACACCATTAAAAATGTTTCCCGCTTGGCGCAAAAGGGTATGAGCGAGACAGACAAGGAAATTATCAAAATTATGCTTGGAAAGGACTAATATGCTAAACAAAATCAGAGTTCTAAACGGTAATGCTCTTAAAATAATAGCAGCGGTTACAATGCTTATAGACCACTTTGGTATGATTTTCTTTCCGCAGGAAGTAATTTTCAGAATTATAGGCAGGCTTTCCTTCCCCATATTTGCCTTTATGATTTCAGAGGGTGCAAGATATACAAAAAACAAGCTTAAATACATTTTAACGGTTGGCATTCTCGGCGTTGCTTGCCAAATTCCTATGATTATACTGTTTAATGATTTCCACTGGAATGTACTTGTCACCTTTACCCTATCCCTTGGGCTTATTTATTTGCTTGATTGGTTTAAAATATCCCTTTTTGACAAGGAGTGTAAGACTTACATAAAAATAGCCTCCCTTTGTTCATTTCTCTGCGGTACTTTAGGCTTATTTCTTGTCACAAAGTTTGCAGCCTTCGGATATTCATACGGAATATTAGGCTGTATGGCAGCGGTTTTTGCCTCCGCCCCAAGCCTTAATAAAACCGATGCCCCCCAGTGGCTGAAAAGGCTTGATATTGTCCCTGTAAGGGTTCTTTGTATGGCAATCCCATTACTGATTTACTCCTACGTTTCAACACCGATTCAATATTACAGTATTTTCGCCATTGTCCCATTGCTTTTGTACTCAGGCGAGCGTGGCAAGCTTAATATGAAGTATTTCTTCTATATTTTCTACCCCGCACACTTAGTTATCCTTTACGGAATTGCATTACTCATAAAGTAAACCAAAACAGGCTATTGCCCAAAGCAATAGCCTGTTTTTATTGGTTGCGTAGTATTATAAATTATTAATTTTCCACGTCATATAGTTTAACACAGGTTTCTTCATCTATTCCGTCAAAGTAAACCTTTATCATTTCCGTCCTTGCGGTGGGAAAGTTCTTACCGATATAGTTGGCACAAACGGGCAACTCCCTGTGTCCCCTGTCTATCAAGGTTGCAAGCTGAATTTTAGCAGGGCGCCCCATTGACATTAAGGCATCCATTGCCGCACGCACGCTTCTGCCTGTAAACAAAACATCGTCCACAAGCACCACGTTTTTTCCGCTTATTTCAAAAGGAATGTCTGTTTTATTATCATTTGAAATCCCTCGGAAATCTATATCATCACGGTGGGCGGAAATGTCAAGAATACCTACATTTACGTCCACGCCCTCTATCCTTTTTATATTTTCCGCAATAATTTGCGCCATCGGCACGCCACGCCTTAGTATTCCTACAAGGCACAAATTGTCGCCGCCCTTGTTCTTTTCCAATATCTCGTGGGAAATACGGCGCAAAGAGCGAAGCACCGCATCCTTATCCATTAAGGTTGATTTAAAAATCATTTAACCGCTTCTCCATTTAAAGTTACGTTTTCGCTGCCAAACACATAAAGGGTATCACCTGTGTTAAATGGCGCCTTTTGAAGCTGTGGAATATTTGGCTGGAGGTCCATTTTGTTTTTAAAGTATGGATGTGTTGAGCCTTCCTTATACTCAAATGTACAGTTAACAAGCTTAACACCGTCAACATTACCCTCTGTTCCTGCAACGATAGATGGGTTTTCCTCTATAAAGTGGCAATTTTCAATAGTAACATCCTTTATCTGACCGCCTGCGTTTGCAGCGCAAATAATGAAGCCCTCTCCCTTGCCCCACCAGCCGCCTGCGTGGATGCGTGTTTCACACTGAACATTTGAAACCTTAACGTTTTCTACAATTCCGTCATCTCCTGAGAATATAGAAATACCCCTGTTAGATGGCAAAATTTTAATATCCTTAACAAGGATATTTCTTATCTTACTGTAAAGATGACCAAAGCGGATAGCCGCAGAGCGAGAGGACATTAAGCAGTCACTAACCTCTATATTCTCACAAACCCCCTCTGTATTTGTAATACAGGTTGCGGCAAAGCAGTCATCTCCGCACAAGAAGGTGCAGTTTCTTACAACACCGTTCTTAGACGCGCTGAAATGAACACCGTCATTATTTGCAATTCTGTTGTGGTTGTCAACATACATTTTTTCGAACATAATACCGTCACAGTTGGAAAATGTAAAGGTCCAGCAAGGAGAATTAAACACCTTAAGGTCGTGAATATGTATGTTTTTGCAATTATTAAAGAAAATTGGCTGGGATGGGCGTGTTACCTTTGTTTCAGGGCCCACAACAGTCTGCTCCTCAAACTCCTTTACCATTTCATCTCTGTTTACCTCACTTGGACACCAAGCGTCAAAGTTAACAAAGGCATCACCGTTCATTTGGATTTTACCGCCGCCGCAAATTTCAATATTTTCGCAGTCAAGTGCGTAAATCAAGGAAATTGTATCAACCATTTCGTTGTGGTAAAAGCCGTTTGCGTAATAATGTGCCAAGTTTCTTGAGCCGCAAAGCTCAGAGCCCTGCTCAATAACAAATTTAATATTGCTCTTTAAGCGAAGTGTACCGCAGTTAAAAAAGCCCTTGCCACCAAGCACAACGCTGTCCCCAGCATTAGCAGCGTCAATTGCCGCCTGTATCGCCTTTGTATCAAGGGTACAACCGTCACCCTTAGCGCCAAAATCTCTTACATTAATAATTGCCATAACAAATCTCCATAAATAAAAATTTTACTGTTTCTATTCTATCATTAAACCTAATAAAAGTCAACACACATTCAAAATTCCATTTAATGAAAAGAGGGGGCTGTTATGCCCCCTTTATCTAATTATCTTGCCCATATCCCCAAGCTATAATAACAGAATCAAACACACTGTCAAATTGAGTCCAATCCTCATCCCATCCCTCGGGCTTTTCCTGTGCCTCACAGCCGATAAGGACTATATCGTCACATCCAAAGGTTATATAAAACCCAACCTCTTTTACGCTTTTTGGTATTATCAACCTTGTAAGACCACTATACTCAAATGCTTCTTTCCCTATTTTCTCAACTCCGCTTGGTATTGTTATTTCCTTTAAGCTGTGGCAGGTCGTAAATGCGTTTTCTCCTATTTCTCGCAAGCTATTTGGCATTGATACATTTTCAAGCTTACTGCAATTTACAAACGCCCTTTCTCCGATTGTCTTAACACCATTCGGAATTACAACGCTTACAAGCTCTTCACAGTTTGCAAACATACGCTCGCTTATACTTTCTATGCCATCGGGTAGCTCCATTTGGGTTATTCCCGTGGAAGAAAATGCGCCATTGCATATTTCACTAATCTGTCCCAAAAACTCAATCTGTGTAAGCTTCTCACATTGTCCAAAAGCGCATGGACCGATAAAGTCCACACTGCCCGCAATGCGCACGCTTTCCAGCTTCTTGCAATCATAAAATGCGCTACCCGCAATGCCTACACAGCCATTGCTTATCTCAGCTTTCTTTATACCGCTTTCAGCTCTGATAAGCCAATTATCAAGGTAATAAAGCCCTTCTGACTCTTCCATTTGAATATCATCGCAATCCTTAAATACATTCTCTCCAATATGCTCAACACTGCTTGGAATGTTAATGCTTGTCATGCTGATACAGCCATTAAAGGCGTTATCCTCAATTTTCTCAAGCTCACTTGGTAGCTTAACGGATGAAAGCCTGTCACAACCGGAAAACGCCCAAGCCTCTATAACTGTTACCGTGTCTGGTATGGTTATGCTCAAAAGATGCTTTTCAGGGTTGTCACCCGGTGCAAAGGCGCCAGAGCCAATAGCAGTTACATCCTCTCCTTTATATGTAGATGGAATTGTTATATTCTCTGCAATAGGCTTGTAATCACTTACTGTATATGTACCGTCATCGTTTTCCTCAAAAATCAAGCATTTTGCCCATCTTGCCTTAAGGGTAATATCCTCTGTTACAACGTGCCCTGCAAAGGACCACTCCTCATCACCCGCATACCATCCAATAAAGGCATAGCCATCCTTTATAGGCGCTTCGGGCAAATGCGCGTGCTTACCAGATAAAACCTCTTGGCTCTCCACCTCACTGCCACCGTCAGTATCAAAGTTGACAACCACACGCGTCCCACAGGAGCAAAGCCCAAACAAAACAGCCATTACTACGCCAATGCTCAAAACCAAAATGATAATTCTTTTCATAATACCCTCCTTAAATATTTCAAGGCAATATATTGCCATCAAAATGATTGTATCACACATAAGCAATAAATGCAAGTAACCCACGGTTTGAATTACGCAACCGTGGGTTTACATTTGCTTTGTAATATTGCTCAAAAAACTTCAACTTTCGCATTTTTCACCGACCTTCAGTAAACTACTCTGCCATCTCAACCAAACGTCTATCGTGTCATCTCGACCAAGCGCCTGTCGTGTCATCTCGACCAAGCGCCTGTCGTGTCATCTCGACCAAACATCCCCTCTGTCATCTCGACCGAGCGCAGCGCGTGGAGAGATCTTTCGTTCTTTTCCTCTTTTGTTATTTCCCTTACATAGATCCCTCGACTTCGCTCGGGATGACAATGTATAGTGGCTCAGGATGACAATACTTGATACTTTCCTCATATTTCAAGTTCAATCCATTCTGGATTTTTACTTTCCACAAGTCTATTTTTCTTTTCCCGTGACCATTTTTAAGTTGTTTTTCCCTTTTAATTGCACAAATAGCATCGCCTATGTTCTCATAGTAAACCAATTTATTAACATTATATTTTTTAGTAAATCCTTCAACAAGTTTATTTTTGTGTTCATACATTCTTCGTTTAAGATTGTTTGTAACACCAATGTACATAACCTCGTTATTCCAATTAGTAATAATGTATCATAATGTAAATATAATACATGATTTACTTTGTATTCAAATATATCATAAGCACCGAAATATCCGCCGGGGAAACGCCACTTATGCGAGAGGCTTGTCCCAAGGTGAGCGGCTTTACCTTGTTCAGCTTCTGGCACGCTTCAATTCTTAGTCCCTTGATTGTTGTATAATCAAGGTCGGCGGGCAGGGGCTTGTTCTCCATTTTTTCCTGTCTTGCCACCTCTTGAAGCTGCTTTTTAACATAACCGTCATATTTTATGTCCGTTTGCGCGGTGAATACCACACTCTTTTTAAGCTTTGGCTTTTGCAAATCAAACTGCCCTAATTTTTCAAGGTCAAGCTGAGGTCTTTTTAATAGCTCCCCAAGCTGTGTAGGTACAGAAATCGGACTTGTGCCGCTTTCCACAAGAACCTTATTCACCTCATCTGTTGGATAAATAAGCACGTGGGACAGGCGGTTTTTCTCATCCTCTATCTGCTTTTTCCTCTTTTCAAAATAAGCCCATTGCTCATCATTTACAAGCCCCACACGTCTGCCGATTGGGGTCAAGCGCAAATCTGCATTATCCTGGCGCAGAAGCAAGCGGTATTCGCTCCTTGATGTCATCATTCTGTATGGCTCCTGTGTTCCCTTTGTTACAAGGTCATCAATCAAAGTGCCTATATATGATGATGAACGGCTTAAAATCATAGGCTCCTCGCCCTTTATTTTAAGGCTGGCATTAATGCCTGCCACAAGGCCCTGCGCTGCCGCTTCCTCATAGCCTGAGGTGCCGTTAAACTGCCCTGCTCCGTAAAGGCCGCTTATTTTCTTGTATTCAAGAGTAGCTAAAAGCTCCTGTGGGTCTGTACAATCATACTCAATGGCATATGCGTATCTCATAACCTCTGCATTTTCAAATCCGTCCAAGGAATGTAGCATCTCAAGCTGAACATCCGTTGGCATAGAGGTGGAAAAGCCCTGTATATACATTTCCTTTGTGTCAAGTCCGCAGGGCTCAATAAACAGCTGGTGCCTTTCCTTATCGGCAAAGCGAACCAATTTGTCCTCAATAGACGGGCAATACCTTGGTCCTGTGCCGTGTATATTGCCTGAGTACATAGCACTTTTTGTTAAATTATCCCGTATTACTTGGTGGGTTTTTGCGTTTGTATATACTATATGGCAAGGAATTTGCTCTCTTGCCGGATAATTTTCTTCATCCGTTCTCCAGGAAAAGGGGAGTGTACCTTCATCACCCTCTTGAATTTCAAGCTTAGAAAAATCAATTGTGTCCTTATGCACACGTGCAGGCGTTCCTGTTTTAAAGCGCATCATGGAAATACCCTCTCGCTTCAAAGCGTCCGTTAAAAAGGTTGCCGCCATTAAGGAGTCGGGGCCGCTTAAATAACAGATATTTCCTGTATGCACCGTACCGTTTAAGTATGTGCCTGTGCAAAGAATTGCCGCACGGCAAGGATATTCCTCACCCAAACGGGTAACAACACAGTCTATTCTCTTTTCGCCATTTTCGTTTACGGTTTTTATGTCAGTAATTTCCGCTTGAATAACTCGCAAATTCTTGGTGTTTTCAAGGACGGACTTCATAACAGAGCGGTACATCATTCTGTCCGCCTGTATTCTTTTGGAGTAAACAGCCGCGCCCTTGCCCAAATTAAGGGTTCTTGATTGGAGAGTAACCAAATCTGCACTGTGGCCCATTTCGCCCCCAAGTGCGTCTATTTCATATACCAAATGCCCCTTGGCAGTGCCACCGATAGATGGATTGCAGGGTAAATTAGCAATAGCGTCCAAGGACATTGTAAAAAGTATGGTGTTCATGCCAAGTCGCGCACAAGCAAGCGCCGCTTCAACCCCTGAGTGTCCTGCGCCCACAACACATACGTCTACTCTATTTTCCATTTTGGTTTTCTCCTTTCCTCCTCGTTTCGCCAAGCGAAACATATCGTATCCCGTAAGGGATATATCGTATTTTGCAGCGCAAAATATATCGAGTGCGATGTAGGGGTCAATCACGATTGACCCGTTTAAATTTACATACCAAATTAAATTGCATGTTCGGTTCAATGCGGGCGATTCGTGAATCTCCCCATACGGGTTTGCAAAAATCGTTTGAAGATCCATTCGACTCCGCCACGCTTCGCTCAGGATGACAAGCTGACTCAATGCATCTTGTCACTTATGATATTTTGTGCCATTAATAATGCTCATAGCTCTGTATGTGGCCTCATATAAAATTACCCTTAAAAGCTGGTGTGGAAATGTCAATTTGGAAACAGACAGTCTGAAATTTGCCCTTTGCTTTACCGTATCGGTCATACCAAAGGAGGAGCCGATTATCAGCACAATTTCGCTGTACCCTGTGTTTGTAATTTCCTCTATTTTCTTAGCATATTCCTCGCTTGAAAGCTGCTTGCCCTCAACGCACATAGCAATTACATAAGCCTTTGGTGAAATTTTTTCCAAAATCTTCTTTTCCTCAGCCTCAAGCCCTGCTTTTATTTGGCTTTCCGTTGGGTTGTCAGGCAGCCTTTCCTCTTTCAAGGCAATTTCCTCTACCCTTGCCCAAGCGCCAAGCCTTTTCTTATATTCCTCACAGGCATCCCTTAAATATTTTTCCTTTAAGTCACCTATGGCGATAATCTTAATACTAAGCATTTTTGTCCTCTAAAAGCTTTTCTGCTGCTGTCAAAATAGCAATTTTTCCACTCTCGTAGGTTAAAGAGCCTTGGAAAAACGCTGTATACGGTGGACGTACGGGGCCGTCTGCACTCAGCTCAATTGAAGAGCCCTGTGTAAATGTACCTGCCGCCATAATTACCTCATCCTTGTATCCCGGCATAGCCCAAGGCATAGGGGTAACGTAGGAGTCAACCGCGCTTGCACTCTGTATTCCCTGGCAGAATTTTATAAGCCCGTCTGCGTAGCCAAACTTAACTGTTTGGATTATGTCAGAGCGCATTTCATCATACTTGGGATAAACGTCAAAGCCAAGCTTTTCAAACACGTATGCGGCAAAATGCGCTGTTTTTTTAGCCTGCATTACAATGTGTGGGGCTAAGAAAAAGCCCTTGAACATATCTCTGTTTTGACCCAAAGTTGCACCAACCTCTGTACCTGTGCCTGCAGAGGTAAGCCTATATGAAGCAAGCTCAACTGCGCGTGCCTTTCCTGCAATATATCCGCCGCTTTGTGCAATTCCGCCGCCCGGATTTTTAATAAGTGAGCCAATTATCATATCTGCCCCAACGTGGCAAGGCTCACGGTCCTCACAAAATTCACCGTAGCAGTTGTCAACCACTACCCAAGCCTTGCTTCTTGCGTGAACAAAATCACAAATCTCACCAATTTGGTCAATGGTGAGTGTTGGGCGGTTTAAATAGCCCTTGGAGCGCTGAATAAATACAACCTTTACCCTGTCCCCGTGCTGCTTCAGCTTATTTTCAATACCCTCAAAATCAATTTTGTCACCATTGAAGTCAACCTGGTCGTACTCTACCCCAAAGTCAGCCAAGGAGCCGTCCCCATTAGCACCGTCAATTCCAATAACCTCACAAAGGGTATCGTATGGGCGGTTGGTAACGGACAGCATAACGTCACCGGGCCTTAAAAGCCCGAACAAGCCGATTGTCAAAGCGCTTGTTCCGTTAGCAATTGTGTGGCGCACAAATGCACTCTCTGCGCCGAACACATCTGCATATATTTTATCAAGGGTTTCCCTGCCCTGGTCATCATAGCCATAGCCTGTGGTACCGCCAAACATGGAGTCACTTACCCTGTGCTCCTTAAAATACTCAAGCACTCTTTTTGTATTTTCAAAGGAAATTCTTTCAAGCTCCTCAAATATGGGCTTTAATTCCTTTTCTGCCTCGGTGGCAATAGTCATTAATTTTTCAGAAAACATATATTCCCTCATACTGCAAAAGACACTCGCGCGAGTGTCTTTTGATTTTTTATTTCAATTTTGCGTATGCCTTTAATCTGAGTTGAGTATTAAGTATCTTCTTTCTCAGACGGATAGACTTAGGAGTAACCTCAATAAGCTCATCCTCTGCAATATACTCAATAGCCTGCTCAAGTGACATTTGTCTTGGTGGGGTTAAAATAAGCGCTTCATCAGCACCCTTTGAACGGATAGCGGTCAACTGCTTTTTCTTGCATACGTTAACAACAATATCCTCCATCTTAGGACACTCACCAACAATCATACCCTCGTAAACAGGAGTCTGTACACCGATAAACATAGCGCCTCTGTCCTGTGTGTGGAAAAGGCCGTAGGATGTAGCCTCACCGTCCTCAGATGCGATAAGAGAGCCTGTATATCTTGTAACAACCTCACCCTTGAATGGCTGGTAGCCGTCAAACAATGTGTTAAGAATACCCTCACCCTTGGTGTCGGTCATAAACTCACTTCTGTAACCGAACAAGCATCTTGAAGGAATTAAATACTCAATTCTTGTTCTTGAGCCTGCGGGACCCATTTCCAAAAGCTCACCCTTACGTGCGCCAAGCTTTTGAACAACTGCGCCAACGCTTTCATCAGGCACGTCAATGGAAACCCTTTCCATCGGCTCATGTAAAATACCGTCTATTTCCTTGTAAAGCACGCGTGGAGTTGAACAGCAAAGCTCATAGCCCTCACGGCGCATATTTTCAATAAGAATGGACAAGTGCATTTCGCCTCTGCCCGCAACCTTAAAGGAGTCGGTTGTATCACCGTCAGTTACACGTAATGAAACGTCCTTAAGTGTTTCCTTATAAAGCCTGTCTCTTATCTGTCTTGATGTTACAAGCTTACCCTCCTTGCCTGCAAATGGGCTGTCATTTACAGAAAAGGTCATTTCCATAGTAGGCTCGGAAACCTTAACAAATTCAAGCGGCTCAATGGCACTTGGTGCGCAAAGGGTATCACCGATTGAAAGCTCCTCAACACCGGAGAAGCAAACAACGTCACCAACTGTGGCACTTTGCACCTGCGCCTTTGAAAGGCCCTCAAACTGATAAATGGAAATTATCTTTGCGCGTCTTGGCGCTGCGTCTGAGTGGTAGTTACATACCATAACCTCTTGGTTAACGCTAAGTGTACCGCGCTCAATTCTACCAACACCGATTTTACCAACGTAATCGTTGTAGTCGATTGAGGAAACAAGAAGCTGAAGCGGCTCCTCGTCTTCGCCCTCTGGAGCGGGAATATAGTCAATAATAGTATCAAGCAAAGGAATCAAGTCCTTACCCTCCACGTCAGGTGAGAAGGAGGCAGTACCGCTTCTGCCTGAGCAGAAAAGCATTGGGGAGTCAAGCTGCTCATCTGTTGCATTAAGGTCGATAAGAAGCTCAAGCACCTCATCAATAACCTCTGTAATTCTTGCGTCAGGACGGTCAATCTTGTTAATAACAACAATAATCCTGTGGTTAAGCTCCATTGCCTTACGAAGCACAAAGCGTGTCTGTGGCATTGGGCCCTCGGCAGCATCCACCAAAAGGATAACACCGTTAACCATTTTAAGAATTCTTTCAACCTCACCGCCGAAGTCCGCGTGGCCGGGGGTGTCAATTACGTTTATTTTCTTGTCGCCATATCTGATAGCTGTATTTTTTGCAAGGATAGTAATGCCACGCTCTTTTTCAAGTGCGTTTGAGTCCATAACTCTCTCAGTAGTAGCCTGATTTTCGTGGTAAGCGCCGCCCTGCTCAAGCATACCGTCAACTAAGGTTGTTTTACCGTGGTCAACGTGAGCAATGATAGCAACATTTCTTAAATCTTCTCTAATCATACTAAATCCTTTCTTTACGGCTCATACAGAACAAAAATGTGCTCTGTTAAAAACCTATAATCACGAATTTTGTGGGAATGAAGTCTAATTTTGCATTTTGCATTCTGCATTTTGCATTTTTAAACCAACGCATTATAACACAATACTTTTATAAATTACAAGTACTTTTTATAAATTTTTTTATATTTGTTAAAATTTTTATCATTTCGTCACATTAAATCAAAGGAGCAAGCATACGGGATTTTACTCCTTTTTGCTTGCTCCTTGCTTATTTAATTGTTAATTATTCTGTAACCTCAGGAAGCTTTACAACCTTTTTAAGTGTTGGATATGTACCGTTTTCACTTGACGGTTCATTCCATATACCGCTGAAGTCAAAGCCCTTGAAAGAGCTTGATTTGTACATATTGCTCTCTGTCACGGAATTTTGTGTGCCGCCTGCTCTGTTTTGCTCCTGGCCGTAAATTCCCTGTACAAAGCCCTGTCCGTCTGTTGCACAACCCTCAAGGAAGAATGCGCCAAGGGATGAAGAGCTTTGCTTGCCTGCAATGGCGCCCACAAATGTGCTCTTTCCGTTAACCTTACCTGCATTAAAGCTTGTTGTAAGGGTTACTGTTTCAGCCTGACCGAATAAGCCGCCAACATTTTTATCAGCGCCCTCAACATCACCGAGATTGTAAATGTTTGAGAATGTAATGTCGCTTGCATAACCTGCAATGCCGCCAACATTGCCCATGCCGGATACAACCTTACCTGTGTTGTAGCAGGAATCAACCTCACATGAATACTTCCAAGAAATGCTTGCATATCCGAAAAGACCGCCAACATAGGATGTTGCAACAGTTGTAATATTACCGCTGTTGAAGCAGTTCTTCAAATAGTGCTTGCTTGTGGATGCAATACTAAAGTTACCGGCAAGACCGCCCACCTGATAGCCGGTGCCCTCCATAACTATGTTACCTGTGTTGTAGCAGTTTTCCACTGTGCCGGAATATGTTTCATTAGACGCCCTAACTCTGCCGAAAAGACCGCCAACGGTTGTATTTACATTTGTGGTTGCTTTGATTAAAATATCGCCTGTATTGTAGCAATTTCTAATACTCATACTGTTGTAACCATAATCTGAATAGTCGCCGTTTATCTGAATTACAGAGGCAATACCGCCTGCATCATTGTTTGCAGTAATTTTGCCCTCGTTTGTACAGTATGATACAGTTATGCTCATTGAGCCTGAGTATCCGTCCTTTGGCACTATTGAGCCTAAAATACCGCCTGCCATATCTCTTGAGGTAATCTCTGCACTGTTTTTGCAGCCCTCAACAGTTAATTGACCGCAGTTGTAGAAGCAATACCCAACTATACCGCCGACATACGATTCATTAGAAGGAACTGACATTACGCTTGAAGAAACCTTGCCGTTTACAGTGCAATAGGAAATTTTAAGTGTTCCGTCATGGTCAACGCGGTTAGAGGCAGACTGGAAGCCATACCAGCCCACTCTTGCCCAGCCTACAATACCGCCTGTGTGGCTTACACCAATAACTGTGCCGTCAAAGGTACAATTATCAATTTTTACTGTTGAATCGCTTGCGTCAACATAACCAACAACACCGCCTGCTGCACCGTGGTCGGAGTAAACAAACGCCTCTGTTACATTAAGGTTCTTTACATAACCGTTAGTAACTTGACCGAAAAGACCCACATGAAGGTTTGTGCCTGAGTTACCCTTCTTTTGGTAGTTATAAAGACCGCGAACTGTATAGCCGCAACCGTCAAAGTTACCCATAAATGCACATCCGCCGTAATTACCGATTGGTGTCCACTTGTTAGCAGGAGCATTTGTTTTGCTCCAGCTCTTGTAATTTGTAATATCGTTTAAGATAATATCGTTTGCAAGGACAATATATTGACCCTTGAAGTTAACGTTCCTGTTCACCTCAGATGCAAGATATGCAAGCTGTGCAGGTGTTTCGATAACGTATGGGTTGGCGCTTGTTCCGTCACCGGAGGCAAAGCCTGTTGCCTTATCTCCCTGCCATACCTCTGATGGCTGGTATGTAAGCGCAGGAATTTCCTCCTCGTAGGAATCGGAGCAAACTGTACATGTGTACTTACCAAGTCCTGCTACCTCAAACTGAGGTGCAGTTTCTACTGTATATGCATATTTGTGAGGTGTCTTTGGAATCTCAACCTGCTCAACGGTGAACAATTGGCAAACGCTACATTGCTTGCCCGCTGTCAAGCCTGTTTCGGTACAGGTTGCATTAACACCCGGCACATCGACCTCGGTATGTGCGCCTGTTGCAGGGATTTCTGTTCTTGCACTCAATTCAATGTTACATACTGAGCAGTATGTACCGCCTGTGTAGCCAACAGTGCCACAGGTTTCAGCTACATCCTCATAATTTGCAGCTGTATGCTCACCTGTTGCGGGAATTTCTGTTCTTGCGCTCAATTCAACCTCGCAAACTGAGCAGTATGTACCGCCTGTGTAGCCAACAGCGCCACAGGTTGGTGCCACATCCTCGTAATTTGCAGATGTATGCTCACCTGTTGCTGGGATTTCTGTTCTCTGTGTCAAAACCTCCTCACATACAGAGCAGTATGTACCGCCTGTGTAGCCAACGCCCACACAGGTAGCGCTAACCTCCTCATATGGAGTTGTTGTGTGACCGGGTGCGTTTACCGCCTCAACCAAATTTTCACCGCAAACAGAACAAATAAAGCTTTCTGTTCCGTTCTCTGTGCAGGTTGGTGCTGTCGACTCAATAACCTCGCCCTTCGTATGTGTACCGGTTGCAGGGATAGGCTCCTGTGTCTGTGCGCCGCAATCACATCCCAGCGTTCTTACTCCGTCACTTACGCAGGTTGGTGCCTGCTCACCCTGTAAATGCTCGAACTTGTGCGTATGCTCAGGCTCACTAAAAAGATCGCAGGCTGTAAATACGCATACAAGCGAAGCTATCAAAGCAAGCATAAGCAAAAGAGTGATTTTCTTTTTCATTTTGCTTTTCTCCTTTTCAAAATTTATTTCCAAATTAATTATAGCACTGCATATTTGCAGTGTCAATATAATTTTATACTTGTAAAATAAACAAAGTAATGGTAAAATAATAAAAAACGCACCTGCGAGGTAATAATATGAACGCAAAGATTTGTACATACAAAAATAACGCAAAAAGCGCCTTTTCCTTTGTTTTTGATGATGGTTGTTATGGGGAAAGCACCCAATGGACATACGAGATTTTCAAAAAAATATATGAGGACACAGGCATAAAATTCAAAGCCACAAGCGCCCAGACCGTTGGCTTTATCAGCCCACGCTTAAAGGAAATGTGGGAAAATCTTTTTGCCGAGGGTTACTATGATTATTGCGCCCACTCAATTTCCCACTGTATTTGCTATTGCAAGAACACCCCCGAGGAGGAAATGCATAAAGACGCTTCCGAAACCAAGGAAAAGCTAACCCAAATGTACGGCAAAGCCCCCATAACCTACGCAACCCCCGGCGGCGGCAGTGACAGCTTTGGCTGGGACATTTTAAAAAACTACTATATTGCCAACAGAAACGGAAATGACCAAATTAATATCCCCGGGCAGATTGATTGGTTCAACATAGGCACCTTTACCGCAATGCTTAAAAGAACAACCGAGGAATATACCGCCAACATAGACGAAATTATTAAAAACGGCGGGTGGAGTGTCCAAGTTAACCACTGGATAACAAAAAAGGAGGAGGATAAATTCCACTCCCAATCCTATGAAACCTTTGTTAACGAATGTGATTATCTTGCTAAAAAAGCACAGGAAAACCAGGTTTGGGTTTGCTCAATGAACGAGGCTGTTCTCTATCTCCAAGAGGCAGAAAAATCCACCCTTGAAATAAACGGAAACAAGGTTACCCTTGTTTGCCCCCTCGACAAAGAAATTTACACCTACCCACTAACAGTTGAAATTGACGGCAAGCTCTACGACATCAAGCCAAACGAAACAATTACAATTAAATAGCCCCTATCAAACGACACAGGCAGAGGAAAAATCCTCTGCCTGTGTGTTTTATTAACAAAGTTTCAAGTAGTTAAAATGTCTATAATTTCACTCAAATTAACCATTGCGTTTCCAGTAATAGTCATTATATACACCGACTAAGTTTTCTGCATTCATTTCAGGATCGCTCACATCAATACTTGTTCCGCTTGTACTACTTGAACTTGACGTATAATACCATCCGCTTGTATTCTCGAAAGTTACGTTTGTAAGGTTGCGGCATTCATAGAATGCATTAAACACAATCTCTGTTACACTACTAGGTATGAACAAATTTGCCAGACTATAACTTTCTGCGAAAGCCCCACTATCGATACTTGTGATGCCCTCAGGTATTATTACGTTTGTAACGCCTCTCATTTCATATATTACATATGAACTTCCGTTTACATTTAGCGGTAGTGTAACTGTGGTTTTCTGCCCACAATATGCAATTAATCTATAATAACCTGTGGCATACGCAAACAAGAAACCATCATCCGTTAATGTGTAATCATATATATCATCAACATAAGTGGTTATACCGTTTTGAATAAGAACTTTTGCATATTGTGCAACACGACCATATTCATCATTTCCTATTTCCAATATTAGATTACTATCATTACGCACAACATATAAACTGCTACAAAAATTAAATGCATAATAATCAATATTTGCTACACTGCTTGGAATTGTTATACTTGTAAGACTTTCGCAATCGCTAAAGGCATATTTTTCAATTGTTTCCACACTACTCGGAATCGTTATGCTTGTAAGATAGTCACAATCTTCAACTGCTTTTTCCCCAATACACGTAACGGTATTAGGAATATCAAAATGTCCCTCTCGCTTACCAACGGCGTATTTTACCAATGTTTTGCCATCCTTTGTATAAAGGTTTCCGTTAATTGCTCTATATGTTGTATTGTTTTCATCCACCACTATACTTACAAGATTGTTGCAACCGTCGAACGTGCCCGTATGAATGCTTTTCACGCCGCTTCCTATGGTTACACATGCCAAACTTTCACACCTGTCAAATACACCCCAAGGAATCTCCGTTGTGCCATTACCCACAATAGTTGCATTCACAAGATTAACACAAAGTTCAAATATACCATTTCCCATATATTCAACACTGCTTGGTATTTCTATGTTTTTAAGATTCTCACAACCTGAAAATGCATAACCTCCAATATATGTAACACTTTCTGGTATTTCTATGCTTTTTAGATTTTTGCAATTTCCAAACGCACCTTCAAAAATATATACAACGCTGTTAGGTATAGTTATTTCTGTAAGCTTACTGTAATAAAACGCATAACTTGCTATTTCATACACATCATTAGGAATAGAAAAATGTGCATCTTGTTTGCCTACAGCATACTGTATCAATTCTTTCTGATAGTAGCGAGTAGAATAAAGATTGCCATCAATTGATTGAAAGTTAGCATTACCTTCATCTACTTTTATACTTGTAAGTTTTTCACAACTCGAAAATGCGGTTTTTCCAATATGCGTCACGCTATCAGATATCGTTATACTTGTAAGATTACTACACCAATAGAATGCGCGATCCCCAATATTTGTAACACCTTTAGGTATTATTATGCTCGAAAGATTATCGCATGCAAAGAATGCGCTATCTCCAATATCTGTTACTCCGTTTGGTATTGTTATATTTGCGAGATTTTCACAACTAGCAAACGCATAATTACTAATATTTGTAACACCTTTTCCAATATTTACACTTGCAAGATTACTACACCAACGGAACGCCTCACTTTCGATAATTGTCACACTATTTGGTATCGATATACTTGTAATGCTTTCACACGAACGGAATGCCTGAGTACCGATACTCGTAACAGGCAACCCATCATAAGTTTCAGGAATTACAACGTCTACATCCTTACATTCGCCAATCCCACTAACAGTGTAATAGGTTTTATCAGAGCTTAATCTATATGCAAGTCCTTCACTCGGTTGCTTTTCACCGCAAACGGAGCAAATACGGTCAACGTAATTGTGATCACCTATAGGGGTTTCCTCCATTATCTGCGTCTTATTACATTCTGTGCAAGCTTTAAGAACCTTTCTTTCTACGCACGTCGAAACAATTACATATAAGTCAGTCCAATTATGCTCTCCTGTTGCTTCAGTATAATTATCTTTATAGTTGCTTCCGCAATTTGTACATGAATATAAGGTATATCCCTGCTCAGCACATTTTGGTGCAACAACTGTTTCAGTATAGCTATGGTAATTACCTGTCTCGCTTGAAAATTGAGAAATTCCACAGTTAGTACAGGAACGGATTTTTATTTTTCCTGTACAGTTTGACATGAAAACTCCCCACTCTCCGTATGTGTGAGATTTCATTGCTGTATAATTATCTCTGTATGTATAATCACAATTATTGCATGAATGCTCTGTATATCCTTGACTTGTACAAGTAGCACCAACCACGGTGTTTGTATAGGTATGTCCGTTAGCAGCTGAAAAATCATAATCTTCAAAGCCACATTTTGAACAAGTACGCGCCTTTACACCCATAGAGGTACAATCCGCTTGAGAAATTGTGCTCCAAGCAGAATAAGAGTGACTACAAGCGGGCACCTTGCCACAGTTGATAGTGCTATTATCGGTAAGTGTTATGATAAGCTCTCCATTTGCATTGAAAACTATTCCCTTAATGCCAACACCGTCAACACCATTGTTTCCATTAGCACCATTTGAACCTATAATTTTGCCGACATTAATTTCTTCTCCGTTTGAAAGGGTAAAGATAAGCTCTCCGTCTGCGTTTATTTCCGCATCCGTAACACTTGTGCCATCTATACCGTCATCACCCTTGTCACCCTGCGGACCCTTGATGTTACCAAGATTAAGAGTAACCCCACTTGTAAGAGTAACAGAAAGATTACCGTCTTCATCTATCTTAACATTTTGAATGCCAACGCCATCAACGCCGTCTTTGCCGTCTGTTCCGTTAGTACCGTTTGCTCCATCTTTACCGTTAGTACCAACTACTTTTCCAAGATTGGTGCTTGTTCCGTTGGAATAGTAAAGAACTAACTCGCCGTTAGCATTTATCTCAGACTTAGTAACAGAAACTCCATCTACTCCGTCTTCGCCGTCTTTACCGTCAGCTCCCTTGATGTTGCCAAGATCGATTATTGTTCCGTTTGTAAGTGTGATAACAAGCTTGCCCTCATCATCAATTTTAACAGCTTGAATACCAACACCGTCAGTGCCATCTTCGCCGTCTTTTCCATCTTCGCCATCTGTTCCGTTAGTACCGTTTGCTCCGTCTTTACCGTTAGTACCAACTACTTTACCAACATTTACGGTATTGCCGTTTGAGAAGGTGAATATTAATTCTCCACTTGCGTTGATTTCGGATTTAGTGATGGAGACTCCATCTGCTCCATCCTCACCGTCTTTTCCGTCTTCACCCTTATCTCCCTGTGGACCCTTTATGTTGCCAAGGTCGATAACCGTTCCACTTGTTAGAATAACTGAAAGATTACCGTTTTCATCTATCTTAACATTTTGAATTCCAACACCGTCAACGCCGTCTTTACCATCTTTTCCGTCATCGCCGTTTGTTCCATTAGCGCCATCTTTACCGTTAGTACCAACTACTTTTCCAAGATTGGTGCTTGTTCCGTTGGAATAGTAAAGAACTAACTCGCCGTTTGCGTTTATCTCAGACTTAGTAACGGAAACTCCATCTACTCCGTCTGCGCCGTCTTTACCGTCAGCGCCCTTTATGTTGCCAAGGTCGATAACCGTTCCACTTGTCAAAATAACT
>SVRE01000033.1 GCA_015065005.1 Oscillospiraceae bacterium | reverse complement strand
AGCGGGTTTGCGTAACAAGTGCATGGCTGGCAGGCCAATAAAAAACGCACTTGTGCGCAGCCGGTAGTATTAGGGCTATGCCCGAAACTGCAATACCACCAGCTAAGCTGGTGGATTCTTATTGCATTAATGGCTTACCCTTGTGCATTTAACGGTCAAAGGCTCACGCTTAAGGCCTTTTAATTCTCCGCCGGGGACATTACCCTGTTATCAGTTCCTTTTTAAATTTCCTTAAGTGCCTTTTCAATTGCGTTTGCAATAAAGGTTGAGCCATAGGCTGTTGGGTGGATTTTATCCGCAAAAAATTCATCTGCGTGCGGTACAATGTCAAGCCCGTCTATTACCTTAATTCGGTCATATCTTGCAGCCGCACCCTTAATTGTGTCAATGCACCAATTAAAGCGCTCCCAATCAACATCATTGTTGCGCCAAAGGGGAGTTACGCACAAAATAGGCGTATTTGGGTAGAGCCTTACTAACTTATCATAAAATTCATTAACCGCTTTTTTGTAGTCGTAGCCTGCTTCAATATGGCACGCCTCGTAGTAGTTAGTACCTAAGAAAACCACAATTTTGTGTGGGTTAAAGCCATCTGCCACCATCATAGGCTCACGTGGCTCGTAGCGATAGCCTGCAATTCCTTGACCCACAATTTCGTAGCCTGTTTTCATAGCAAGCATATTAACATATGTAGCGCTTGACATAAGGGGGCCGCCGCCGTGCGTAATTGAGTCTCCAAGAATTAATACCCTCTTAGCAGGGAAGGGAACACTCTTGTACCCACCGTTTAATGTAAAATGCTTGATGCCAAAGGATGCAATACAGGGCAGGCAAATTATAATTTTCTTATATCCCTCACCCATTGTATGCTCAATGTGTCCCTTTGGGCTTTCATCAACCCTGTAAACTGCCTCAAGCTTACCGTTTACAATAAAGTCAACGGTGTTGCTCTCCTTAATAAAGCTTGAGGAAACATAGTCAAAGCTGATTTTGGTAGCATCGGTTTTAAATTCAAGCCTTATAGCACCCGTGTGCAAAGCCCAGCTTGTCCACCCTTGGTCAAAAGCATCGGAGCGCATATATTCAATTTGCTCCTTTGAAAAGCGAAAGGCCCTGAAAACCCCACCATCCGTTGTATATGTCATACCCCCACGGGCAAATTTTATAAGAGTTTTTGCTGAAAGTCTCATAATCCACCTCGAAATAATTATCTCTGTTAATTTTACTATAAACAAAGGGATATGTCAATATTTGGGCTGAAAATCGGTGAGTTTTATGAAGGAATGGCTTAAAGTCTTTAAGAGTTTGGAAATGACGTGCAAGAAGCAAATGAAAATAATTTTTATAAAATTGTGTCAAAATTGTAAACAAGTGAAAATGTGAAATGAAACGGATCGAAAATGAAAAATTGAAAAAAGTGAAAAAAATTTTCAAAACGTGAAAAGCGAAAAACAGGAAATCAAAGGGAATTCTACTAAATAAATGTGGGATTTTTAAAATATTTTCAAAAATTTTACGGAAAATGTTGACAAAAAGGTAATTATATGCTAAAATCGAAAATGTGAAAGTAATTTTCAAAGTTTATGAAAAAAGTTTTCAAAAAATGTGAAAATAGCGAAAAAATATCACAAAAAATGAAAATAATTTTCAAAAACCGCAAAAATATACGGAAATAACAGAAAGGAGGCAAAAATTGAACAGGACTTTACTGCAGGCTCAGCTCATGTATAACGATATGGGCAGATCTGAGAAGAAAGTCGCTGACTGGTTGTTTTCTCACTCCGGTGAGATGCTGCCTTACTCCATAACCGATCTTGCCTCCAAATGTGAAAGCAGTGAGGCAACCATAGTTCGTTTTTCCAAGCGACTGGGCTGTACGGGATATCAGGATTTAAAGCTCACCCTTGCTAAAGAGCATGAAAAAAAGGTTATCGTGCCTATGATAACCAGTGAGGATGATTGCTTCTCCATTTTTGAAAAGGTGTGTAACGATGCTTACATGTCCCTTGAACGTACAAAAAAGACGCTTTCTGCCCAAAGCATGACCAATGCGGCTGTGGCTATATCGGAGGCGAGGAGAGTAGTGCTTATCGGACTTGGCGCTTCAGCTCAGGTAGCGGAGGATGCCAGCAATAAGTTTCTTCGTGCGGGCTGTAACTCAAGCGCATATGCTGACACGCATATGCAGGCAATAGCGGTTTCACAGCTGAAGGCAGGGGATGTGGTTGTGGGAATTTCCCAATCCGGCTCATCCAAGGACATAGTAGAGTCTATGAAGATGGCACGGACACACGGTGCAACTACTATCTCGATTACCTCAAAGGAGCGCTCACCTATAGCAAGGCAAAGCGATATTTTGCTCCTTACCGATACGGAGGAAACAAGGCATAGCGCCTTAGGACTTAATTCTCATATTTCAAGGCTCATAGTAATTGATGCCTTGTGCTACAAAATCGTTTATCAGAACTCTGCAAGAGCTCACAGCGTTGGCGAAAGCGAAGCAGAGCTACAATCAAAGCGCATTATTGAGTAAAATCTACATTATTAATAAAGGAGAGGAAAAATGAAAATTCTCGTTGTGAACGCCGGAAGCTCATCCCTTAAGTATCAGCTTTTCGATATGGAATCCGGTGATGTTCTTGCCAAGGGCTTATGTGAGAGAATAGGCATTGACGGTGCAATTACCCACAAGCGCCCGGGCAAAGAGAACTATAAGGCAGAGGCGAGCTTGGGTGACCATAAGGCAGCCATTGAGCTTGTTCTTAAGCTTTTGTGCGACCCGCAGCTTGGCGTTATTTCCGGGGTAGAGGAAATCGGCGCTGTCGGACACAGGGTTGCCCACGGCGGAGAAAAAATCCGCTGCTCAAGCATCATTGAGGACAAGGAGCTTGAATACCTTGAAAGCATAGTTGAAATCAACCCCCTTCACGGTCCGCCTGCCATAAGCGGAATCAAGGCTTGCAAAAGCGTTATGCCAAATGTTAAGCACGTGGGTGTGTTTGATACATCTTATTATTCAACTATGGAAGAAAAGGCGTACATTTACCCAATCCCATACGAGCTTTACGAAAAGTATCAGATTCGCCGTTACGGCTTCCACGGTACATCACACAGATATGTGTGTGCAAAGGCGATGGAAATCTTAGGTAAGGATGATGCAAAAATAATCACCTGCCATCTTGGCAACGGCTCCTCCATCACCGCAAGCATTGGTGGCAAGGCGGTTGACACATCAATGGGCTTCACCCCACAGGAGGGCGTTCCTATGGGAACAAGAAGCGGCTCACTTGACCCAACTGTTGTTACCTATATAATGAAAAAGGAAGGGCTTTCTCCTGACGGAATGGAAAAGCTCCTTAACTCAAAATCCGGCCTATTGGGCGTTTCGGGCGTTTCAAGTGACTGCCGTGACGTGCTTGAGGCACAGGACAAGGGAGATAATCGCTCCAAGCTTGCTATGGACATCCTTGTTCATTACATCAAGAAAATAATAGGCTCTTATATAGCTGAAATGAACGGACTTGATGCTCTTGTATTCACAGCGGGCATCGGTGAAAATGACGGCATTGTAAGAGATATGATTTGTAAGGACCTATCCTATTTGGGAATTGAAATCGACAACGATATCAACCTAAGTTGCGGAAGGGGCGTACAAACAGAAATTACAAAGAAGGGCAGCAGGGTAAGAACCTTTGCAATCCCTACAAATGAAGAATATATGATAGCTCTTGATACATACGAGCTTGTTAAATAATGCTTATTAAAAAATTTATATATAATTCGAAAGGAAAAAACGAAAATGAAATCAGCTTACGAAATTAAAAAGGAAATCTGCGAAGTTGGCCACGCGCTTTACCACCTTGGATTTGTTGCCGCAAATGACGGTAATATCTCTGTAAAGGTTAGCGAAAATGAGTACTACTGCACACCAACAGGTGTATCAAAGGGTGCTCTTACCCCTGATATGATTATCAAGGTTGACAGAAACGGAAACAAGATTGAGGGCAAGCTTAACCCTTCATCCGAAATCAAAATGCACATGCGTGTTTACCAGAAGCGTCCTGACGTTGGCGCAGTAGTTCACGCACATCCACCGATTGCTACCGCATTCACAATTGCAGGCATCGACCTTGACCAGTACATCCTCCCTGAGGCAGTTCTTACAATCGGTGAGGTTCCAACCTGTGCTTACGGTACTCCATCTACTATGGAAATTCCTGACTCACTTGAGCCATATATCGAAAACCACGATGCATTCCTTCTCCAGAACCACGGTGCCTTGACAGTAGGCTTCAACCTCCAAAAGGCTATGTTCGTTATGGAAGAGGTTGAATTCAACGCAAAGATCTGTAAGTACGCAATGGAGCTTGGCGCAGTTCACGAAATTCCTAACGACCAGCTCAAGAAGCTTATGGACCTCCGTAAGAAGATGAATCTCCCCGGCCGTCACCCAGGTATTGATTACGGTGAAGAAGAGTGCAAGTGCGGAGCAAACGAGGAGCTCGTTGCTGAGATAACACGCAGAGTAATTGCTGCTCTTGGAAAGTAATTCTCCCAAAGTTATAAACAGACAATAACAAAAAAGGAGATTTATTATGGCTATAAATTGGACAGAGGCGCAAATTGAGCAAATCGTAAATACGGTTATGAAGGGGCTCAAGGGCGAATCTCCTGCTACAAAAGGCGAGTATGACGGTGCCGGCTACAACGGAAAGAGCTATATTGGCGTTTACAATGATATGAATGATGCCATAGACGCAGCTGAGCAGGGCTACCGCGCTATTCGCGCAATGTCACTTGAGGAAAGAGAAAAGGTTATCGCGGTAATCCGTGACCTTTGCCGCAAGGAAGCGCCTACAATGGCTGCCCTCGGCGTTGGCGAAACAAAAATGGGCAGGGTGGATCATAAAACCGCAAAGCATATGCTTGTTGCGGACAAGACCCCTGGCACCTCGGATATTGCCGCGCAGGTAAAGACAGGTGACTACGGACTCACCCTTACCGAAATGGCTCCCTTTGGAGTAGTAGGAAGCATAACCCCAAGTACAAACCCCTCTGAAACTGTTATTTGTAACAGCATAGGAATGATAGCGGCGGGCAACGGTGTTGTATTCAACCCTCACCCCAATGCAATAGCAACCTCTAACTATGCGGTTGACCTTATAAACCGTGCAAGCGCAATGGCGGGTGGACCAAGAGTTCTTGTTTCATCAGTTGTAAAGCCAACCCTTGATACCGCAAACATAATGTACAAGGACCCAAGAATAAAGCTGCTTGTTTGCACAGGCGGTCCCGGTGTTGTTAAGAGCGTTTTGTCAAGCGGTAAGAAGGCAATCGGTGCAGGCGCAGGCAACCCCCCTGTTATCGTTGACGATACGGCTGACATAAAGAAGGCAGGCAAGGATATTATTGACGGCTGTACCTTTGATAACAATCTGCCTTGCATTGCAGAAAAAGAGGTATTCGCATTTGCAAATATAGCGGATGAGCTTATTGATGCTATGAAAGCAAACGGTGCATATCTTATCAGCCGTGAAGAGGCAGACAAGCTTGCAAAGGTTGTTCTTGTGGAAAAAACAAATCCTAAAACAGGCATAAGCACAAAAATTGTCAACCGTGATTGCGTTGGCAGAGATGCTAAGGTGTTGCTTGAAAAAATCGGAATTAACGTATGTGACAAAATCCGTTGCATAATCTGTGAAGCACCCTTTGAGCATGATTTTGTTCAGCACGAGCTTATGATGCCTATTCTTCCTATAGTAAGAGTTAAAAATATTGATGAGGCTATCGATCTTGCCGTAAAGGCAGAGCACGGTAACCGCCACACAGCACATATGCACTCTAAAAACATTGACAATCTTACAAGATTTGCCAGAGCCGTAGAAACCACTATTTTTGTAAAGAATGCTCCGTCCTATGCAGGCATAGGCTTCGGCGGAGAGGGTCATACCACCTTTACAATAGCAGGCCCTACAGGTGAGGGCATTACAAGTGCTAAGAGCTTTACAAGACTTCGCCGTTGCGTTCTCTCGGAAAGCTTCAGAATAATCTAAGAAGGGAAAAAAGAAATGAATATTTCATCATCACAGGTAGAGAGCATAGTTCGCAAGATTCTTGGCGAAATGTCCCCATCCTCAAGCACATCAGGTGCTAAGGTTCCATCAACTGCAAAGGTTGCAATGCTCACCGCCCCTAAGAAAATCGAGGTTAAGGAATTCCCAATTCCAACCGTTGGCGACAATGATATTCTCGTTAAGGTTGAGGGCTGTGGCGTTTGCGGAACTGACGTTCACGAATGGAAGGGCGACCCATTCGGCATAATTCCTGTAACTCTCGGTCATGAGGGAACAGGTGAAATAGTTGCTCTCGGTAAAAATATAAAGGCTGATACAGCAGGAAATCCTATAAAGGTTGGCGACAAAATCGTTACCTCCGTTATCAGCTGCGGCGAATGCTTTGTTTGCCGCAACAAGCCCGCAAATACTAACCTTTGCGATAAGCAGGGCGTATTCGGTCTTATCCCACACAGCGATGCAAATCCACTTACAGGCTGGTTTGCTTCCCACCTTCTCATCAGTGGCAAGGGCTCTACATATTTCGTAGTAAATGACCTTGATTTGAAGGAGAGAATGCTCCTTGAGCTTGCCTGTGTTTGTGTACACGCGCTTAAGAGAGCTAACACAACAGGTCTTATTAACTTCAATTCCAAGGTTCTGGTTCAAGGTCTTGGCCCTGTTGGTCTTGTTATGATAAGCGTTTTAAGAGCTGCGGGTGTAAACCATATCGTAGCTATTGACGGAACACCAAAAAGACTTGAAATGGCAAAGAAATTAGGAGCAAAAACTGTTATCAGCTTCAAGGAAATAACCTCTCTTGAGGAAAGAGTTAACCTGGTTAAGAGCGTTGCAAACGGTGTTGGCGTTGACTTTGCATTCCAATGCACAGGCGCACCAATGGCAGCTAAGGATATTTACGAGTACATTCGCCGCGGCGGCGGAATGTGTGAAATGGGCTTCTTCGTAAACAACGGAGAATATACCGTTAACCCACACTTTGCAATGTGCAACAAGGAAATCAATATCGTTGGCTCCTGGGACTACAGCGCTGATGATTATCCAACAACTATGGCATTCTTACGTCAGGCAAGAGAAATGAATATTCCTATCAAGGAGCTAATCACCCATACATTCCCACTCGACCAGCTTAACGAGGCTATGGAGGTTAACGTTTCTCAGCAGGGCATTAAGATATGCTACGTTGCTGAGTAAATAGCAGATAAAGAAAAAGGAGTTAGCTTATGGCTCTTGGAATGATAGAGGTCTATGGCTTTGCTACCGCAATAGTAGTAGCGGATGCTATGGCTAAGGCAGCTGAGGTCAGCGTAGTTGCCATTGACAAAAACAAGCCTGCAGGCGGGGATTCTGCAAGAGTACCCCTTGTTATGGCTATAAAGATAGAGGGCTCAGCAGCTGCTGTTGAATCGGCAATTTTAGCAGGCAAGGCAGAGGCTGAAAAAAGAGAATTGTACATCACCCATAAGGTGATTGCAAGACAGAGTGAGGATATTGAGTGGTTCGCCCGACTTTCTGCTCTGGGAAAAGATAAATTAAGATAATAAATATAAGGAGAAATAGAACAATGATGGAAGCATTAGGAATGGTAGAAACAAGAGGCTTGGTAGCTGCAATTGAGGCTGCTGATGCAATGGTAAAGGCTGCAAACGTAGTTCTTATCGGAAGCGAAAAGATCGGCTCCGGTCTTGTAAGCGTTATGGTTCGCGGTGATGTTGGCGCCGTTAAGGCAGCAGTAGATGCAGGAAGTGCTGCAGCAACAGCTCTTGGCGAGGTTATCGCAACACACGTAATCCCAAGACCACACGCAGACGTAGAAAAGCTTCTTCCTATTATTAAATAATTCAGGGAGCTTATAGTATGAAAGCAATAGCGTTACTGGAAGTGCAGGCTATGGTAGCTGCAATCGCAGGACTTGACGCTATGGTAAAGGCTGCTGATGTAAAGCTTATTCACGTGGAAAAGCGCCTGGGCGGCAGGCTGGTAACGGTAGTCGTTGAAGGCGAGGTTTCCGCGGTGAAGGCGGCATTGGAGGCAGGTGCAGCAGAGGCTGCTAAGGTAGGAAACGTCAAGGGAACTGAGGTTATAGCTCGCCCACACCCCGATGTTATGAGATTTTTAACAACGGGCTGATAATATGTTTTTAAAGCTTCGGCTTTGAAATAAAACAAAACAAGCAAAAAAGATAATATTTTACAGGAGGATTTTCAAATGGAAGCACTCGGAATGGTAGAAACAAGAGGTCTTGTAGCTGCAATTGAGGCTGCTGATGCAATGGTAAAGGCTGCAAACGTAGTTCTCGTTGGTAGCGAAAAGATCGGCTCCGGTCTCGTTAGCGTTATGGTTCGTGGCGATGTTGGTGCAGTTAAGGCAGCAGTTGAGGCTGGAAGCGCAGCAGCAACTTCACTTGGCGAAGTTATTGCAACACACGTAATTCCAAGACCACACGCAGACGTTGAGAAGCTTCTTCCATCTATTAAATAAGAGCTTGACTCATAATAGAAGGCGGAAATTTTCAGTACCCAAAGGGCTTTATGCCCTTTGGTACTGCAAAAGCGCTTAACATATTCGGTTAAGCTTTTTTGCAGTACTAAAGGATTCTTTGACTTAAGAAAGGATACAAAAATGGATATTTCAACAGAAAAAATAGCTGAAATGGTAAAGCGTGCCATCATTGAAATGAATAATGAATCAAAGTCGGCAGGCACAAAAAATGGCGGTATTCCAATCGGCGTTTCCAACAGACATATACATTTGTCACAAAACGACCTTGAAACTCTTTTCGGTAAAGGCTATGAGCTAACCCCAATAAAGGAGCTTTCCCAGCCGGGGCAGTATGCCTGCAAGGAATTGCTCACCATTGTAGGCCCGTCAATGAGACCTATTGAAAATGTAAGGGTGCTTGGCCCTGTAAGAAAAGCATCCCAGGTTGAGATATCAGCAACCGATTCTTATATACTCAAGGTTAAGCCGCCTGTTAGGGAATCCGGAAACATAAAGGACTCAGCACCTATAAGGATTGTAGGTCCAAAGGGCGTGGTTGAGCTTGACGAGGGCTGTATAATTGCAAACAGACATATACATATGTCTCCCGGTGAGGCAAAGGAATTTGGCGTTAGCGATGGTGACTATGTTGATATTGACGTAAACGGACGCCGCCGTACAAGATGGTTTGACGTTCAGGTAAGGGTACATAAGGACTTCCGCCTGGAAATGCACGTTGATACAGACGATGCAAATGCGGCAGGAATCGGAAACGGATTTATTGTAACGATTGCAAAGTGAGGTAACAAAAAATGTTAAAGGGAATTATCAGAGGAAATATAGTTTCCACAAGAAAGCAGGAATCCTTGGTAGGCAGTAAGTTTATGGAAATCCAGCTTATTAAAAACGGATTATTGACAGAGGAGTTTATAATCGCCATTGATTCTGTTGGCGCAGGTATCGGTGAAACTGTTCTTATTACTACAGGAAGCTCTGCAAGGCTTGCTTTGCACAACACAAACAGCCCAACAGATGCGGTTATAGTAGGTATTGTAGACTAAAGGGTGAAAAGATGCAGGAACTCAAGGATTTAATGCAGAAATTTGGCATTGTAGGTGCCGGTGGAGCAGGGTTCCCCTCTTACGCTAAGCTTGCGGAGGGGGCAGACCTCCTCCTGATTAACGGTTCGGAATGTGAACCGCTTTTATATACTGACTATGTTATTTTGAAAAACGAGCTGGCAATGGTCCTTTCGGGAATTACAAAGGTTCTTTCCCATACAGGCATACCAAAAGCCTACATAGCACTGAAGGAGCATACGGCAAAAAGCCTTGGCTTTGAGGACGGTCAAGCTCTTTCTGATAAAATATTTGTAAGAGCTTTACCAAATGTTTACCCCTTAGGTGATGAAATCAGCCTTATATACGAGGCAACGGGTAGGCTTGTAAAGCCGGGAAAGCTACCTATTACAAAGGGCATTATAGTTTATAATGTTGAAACAATGTACAATCTTGGCAGGGCAGTGAGGTTTTCTGAGCCTGTTACCAAAAAGTGGCTGACGGTGGGCGGAGATATTGAAAACCCAACTGTAATAAGAGTGCCAATTGGCGCTAAGGTTGCGGACATTTTTAAAAAGCTTAATATAAAGCTCAAGGAAGGATACACAGTGCTTGACGGCGGTCCTTCAATGGGCAAGGTAATAAACCCACAAACATATGCAGTGACCAAAACGACAAAGGGAATATTAATTCTTCCCGATAATACCCAGGCAATCCTTTCAAAGAAAACCAGTATAAAAATGGCGATAGCACGCGCTGAAACAGCCTGCTGTCAATGTACAAGATGCACTGATATGTGCCCAAGAAATCTGCTTGGTTATCCCTTGGAGCCCCATAAAATGGTAAGAACGGCAATGGGCGCGGTCACAGTAATGCCGGAAATGGTGCTAAGCGCCACACTTTGCTGCGGATGCGGAATTTGCGAAAGCCTTGCGTGCAGTCAGGGCATTTCCCCAAAGGCGGTTATCGAAAACTACAAGCAGCTCCTTGCTAAAAACAAGCTTCGCTTTAATTCAGAGGGCGAGTACGGTGTTAAATCCGAGCGTGAATACAGAATGGTTCCTTATAAAAAGTGGATGAGCATGCTTGGAGTTACTAAATTTGATAAGGCAGCGGATTTCGGCGGCGAGATAAGTGATTTTGAAAGAGTGGAAATTTCACTTTCGGCACATATAGGCGCGCCCAGCATCAGTGCGGTTAAAGACGGTGATGCGGTTGAAAGCGGCAGCTTGATTGCCAACGCGGCAAAGGGACTTTCCTTGCCACAGCACGCATCCATATCGGGTACTGTTACACTTGGAAATAACAAAATAATAATTGATAAGGTAAGATAAAATGTATAAGGCTATAGGCGTTATTGAATTAAAAAGCATACCTAAGGGTGTTGAAGCAGCAGATGCAGCGCTGAAAAGCGCAGGCATTGAAATGGTGTCTGCCCACCCCTCCTGCCCGGGAAAGTACGAAATTGTGCTTACAGGGTCAATATCTAACGTCAGTGCGGCGGTTGACCACGTTACGGGCAGATTTGACGGTTATGTTATAGATTCCTCCGTTATGGGAAGGATAGATGAGCAGGTTATTAAAGCCCTTTTCGGTACACAGGAGGGGGAGCGCAGTGGCTCCTTGGGAATTGTGGAAACATACTCAGCCGCCAGCGCAATCAAGGCGGCGGATATAGCGGTTAAGACCGCAAAGGTAGAAATATACGACTTAAGAGTTTCAAGAGGTATGGGCGGCAAGGGCGTTGTAATGCTCACAGGAGATGTGGGAGATGTTACAGCGGCGGTCGAAGCGGGCGCAAATTACGCAAAGGATGTATCAACCCTTTCCTCATACACAGTAATCGCAGCTCCCCACGAGGAGCTTTGGAAGCAAATGTAATATCACAGGAAGGACAGATTGGTTATGGAAAACATAAAATTCATAATTGAAAAAAGCTCAAGAATAGAGAAGCTTATAGATAATCTTTATGAAAAGATGCCTGAGATTGAGTCTGCAAGAGGTAAGCTTGTTACAGAAAGCTACAAAATGACAGAAAACCTCCCTATAATCAAGCGCAGAAGCCACGCATTTGCTCACATTTTAAGAAACATACCCATAGTTATAAGAGATAACGAGCTTATTGTAGGAAGCGCAACGGTAGCGCCGCGTGGCTGCCAGGTTTTCCCCGAGTATTCATACGAATGGCTTCTTTCCGAGCTTGATACCGTATCAACAAGAGCGGCAGACCCGTTTTACATAAGCGAAAAAACAAAAGCGGAGCTTCGTGAAATATATCCTTGGTGGAGCGGAAAAACCACAAGCGATTTGGCAAAGGCAAATATGTCACCCGAGGCATATGAGGCGTTTACCGAGCATTCCATATTCACCCCTGGTAACTATTTTTATAACGGAATCGGTCACGTTTGCGTAGATTACGGCAAGGTTATGAAAATCGGTTACAGGGGAATTATTGCGGAAACAGAGTCAGCCCTTTCCAAGCTTGACATATCAGATGGCGACTATGTTTCAAAAAGCAATTTCCTGTATGCAGTAATAGAAAGCTGTGAGGCGGTAATAGAATATGCCCGTAGATACAGCGCCCTTGCACGTGAAATGGCGTCAAAGGAAGCAAGCCCACAAAGAAGGAGCGAGCTTGAGGTGATTGCCCGTAACTGTGCAAGAGTTCCCGAGTTCGGTGCAACAAGCTTTTATGAGGCGTGCCAGACATTTTGGTTCATACAGCTTCTTTTACAGGTTGAATCAAGCGGTCACTCTATCTCTCCGGGTAGATTTGACACTTATATGTATCCTTATTTCAAAAAGGATTTAGATGCAGGAAAAATCACCTATGAGCAGGCGCAGGAGCTTCTTGACTGTCTCTGGGTTAAATTCAACGATATAAACAAGGTAAGGGATGCGGCAAGCGCAGACGGCTTTGCAGGCTACGGTATGTTCCAGAACCTTATAGTTGGCGGACAGAACATTCACGGTATGGACTCTACCAATGACCTTTCATATATGTGTATTGAAGCGGCTATGCACGTGCCACTTCCGCAGCCATCCATTTCTATAAGAGTATGGAACGGCTCTCCGGAGCCCTTGCTTATAAAAGCGGCAGCCCTTACAAGGCTTGGCACAGGCTTGCCCGCATATTATAATGATGAAATAATTATCCCATCCATTATGGCAAGGGGACTTACACTTGAGGATGCAAGAGATTACTGTATAATCGGTTGCGTTGAGCCGCAAAAGGCAGGAAAGACAGACGGCTGGCACGATGCGGCATTCTTTAATATGTGCCGTCCTATGGAGCTTGCCTTCACAAACGGCTATGACAAGGGTAAGAAAATAGGCCCCGACACAGGTGATGTTGCAGAAATGAAAACCTTTGAGGAGTTTTATGAAGCATATAAGACTCAGCAAAGCTATATGATAAAGCTGCTTGTAAACGCAAACAACGCAATAGATATGGCGCACGCGGTAAGATGCCCGCTTCCATTCCAATCCTGTATGGTTGAGGACTGTATCGGTAGAGGAAAATCCTTGCAGGAGGGTGGCGCTATCTATAACTTTACTGGTCCACAGGGCTTTGGTATTGCAAATAATACCGATGGCTTGGTAGCTATTAAAAAGCTTGTGTTTGAGGAGCAAAAATTTACTCTTGCAGAGCTTCGTGAGGCTTTAAAGGCAAACTTTGGCTACGGGGTAAAGGGCCCTTCTGCCGAGAAGCTTACAACTGAAATTGCAACACAGCTTGTACGTCAAGGCATTACTGTAAATGAGGACGCAATTCGCGTAATTTATGACGAAGTAACAAATCAAACCTCCTTAAGCGACTCACAAAAAGCAAGATATAAGGAAATCAAGCGCTTAATCGAGGAGGAAGCTCCTAAGTACGGAAACGATATTTATGATGTTGATATGTTTGCACGTGATGTTGCCAACAGCTACACCAAGGAGGTTGAAAAATACAAAAACCCCCGTGGCGGCATTTTCCAGGCAGGACTTTATCCTGTATCGGCTAATGTGCCCCTTGGCGCATCAACAGGCGCAACACCCGATGGCAGACTTGCATACACACCGCTTGCAGACGGTATAGGCCCCGCTTCGGGCAGAGATGTAAAGGGCCCAACAGCAACAGCAAACTCTGTTGCAAAGCTTGAGCAGGGCGTTGCATCAAACGGAACACTGCTTAATCAGAAGTTCCATCCATCTGCTCTTGCTGGAATGGGCGGACTTACAAAGTTCGTTGCTCTTATACGCTCATACTTTGACCAGAAGGGTATGCACGTACAGTTTAATGTTGTAACCAAGGAAACCTTGCTTGATGCCCAAAAGAATCCCGAAAAATATAAAACATTAGTGGTAAGGGTTGCAGGCTACAGCGCACTCTTTACAACACTTTCACGTTCACTTCAGGACGATATTATTAACAGGACAGAGCAGGGCTGGTAAAAGAAAAATGATATCCGCTTGGAAAGCGGAAGATATACTTGCAGCATGATATATGCTTGCGCGTATGAATGATTAAGAAGAGGGGGGGATTGCATGCCACAGGAAATAAAAGGCAGGATATTTAATATTCAACGCTTTTCAATTCATGACGGGCCGGGAATAAGAACAATAGTTTTTTTCAAGGGCTGCTTTATGAGATGCGCGTGGTGCTGCAATCCCGAATCTCAGAGAAGAGAAATTGAAACGCTGATTGAAAAGGACAAGGAAAAAACAGTTGGCTATGATGTAACCGTTTCGGACATTATGCCGGAAATTTTATCTGATATGACCTATTATCGCAGAAGCGGCGGCGGTGTTACCCTGTCAGGCGGTGAGGTTCTTTGCCAGGCTGATTTTGCAAGGGAATTGTTAAAAACGTGTAAGGAGGAGGGGCTTCATACAGCTGTTGAGTCAGCGGCAAGCGCACCCTTTTCCGAAATAGAAAAAATTCTTCCTTATCTTGACCTTTACCTTATGGATATAAAGCATATGGACAGCCAAAAGCATAAGGAATATACAGCTGTTTCAAATGAAATAATACTACAAAACGCAAGAAAAATAGCGCAAAGCGGAGTAGAGCTTATAATAAGAACACCCGTAATCCCGGGATTTAACGACACCCCTGAGGAAATAAAGGCTATTTCCCACTTTGCAAGGACTTTACCGGGGGTAAAGGAGCATCATTTGCTTCCTTATCACAGGTTAGGTATGGACAAATACCAAGGGCTTGGAAGAAATTATTCCCTAAAGGAAATAGAGCCACCCACAAAGGAAAAAATGGAATATCTTTTGTCAGTTGCAGAAACCTCAGGGCTTAAATGTAAAATTGGAGGCTAACAATGGAGCTTAAAGAGAATATGAGAATAGTGCAGGAGTTAGTACCGGGTAAGCAGATAACTCTTTGCCATATAATTGCAAATCCCGATGATGTGCTTTACACAAAGCTGGGACTTGACCCAAAAACCGACTATACAAGAAGCGCAATAGGAGTTTTAACCGTTTCACCAGCGGAAAGTGCGGTAATTACTGCCGATATTGCCATAAAGGCGTCAGGCGCAGATATAGGATTTGTTGACAGATTTACAGGAACTCTTATTATCACAGGAAGTGTATCAAGCGTGGAGTCAGCGTTCTCTGCAATAAGAGAGTATTTTACCTCAAAGCTTTCCTATGTTTGCTGTGATATAACAAGAACATAATGAAAAAATTAATTCTTATAGGCAGGGTTGCGGCAGGCAAAACCACCTTGACTCAAGCCCTTAACGGTGAGGATATTCACTACTATAAAACCCAGTATATAAATTATCTTGATACCATAATAGACACCCCGGGAGAATATACGGAGCTTAGGCAAACAAGCGGAGCCTTAGCGCTTTACGCATACGAAGCGGATGTTGTGGGCCTTGTGCTTTCCGCAAATGAGCCGTATTCTATTTTCTCCCCCTGTATTACAAGCCTTGTAAACAGGGAGGTTATAGGTATTATTACAGGTATTGACAAGCATGATGCACATCCCGAAAGAGTTGAGAGATGGTTAAGGCTTGCTGGGTGTAAAAAAATATTCCCTGTCAGCGCTTATACAGGGCAGGGGCTTGATGCTCTTATAGAGTTTCTTGCCGATGATGAAAAGGAGCTTGAGGAGCTTAAGGCAAAGAAAAAGGAGGATGTGCAAAAATGAGCAGGACCCAGGTAATCGCATTTGCGAACAATAAGGGCGGAAGCGGAAAAACAACAAGCTGCTCTAACATAGGCTGCGCCCTTTCAATGATGGGCAAAAAGGTGCTTGTCATAGACGGAGATATGCAGCTTAATTTAACTCTTTCCTTTTTTGGTGAAGAGGATGCCCTTAATTACGCAAGCAACGGAAAAAATATATATACAGCCATAAAGGAAGAAAAGGACTTATCCGATTTTGTAGTGCCAACAGAGTATGAGGGGCTTGACATTATACCCTCAACCTCGCTTATGAGTGCCATTGAATTTGAGCTTTTTCCAAAGTGGCAAAGAGAATTTATACTTAAAAAATGCCTGGAGCCAATAAGGGCGCGTGGCTATTACGATTACATATTGATAGATTCCCCACCTACACTTGGCGGCTGGGTAATGAACATTATGTGCGCCTCTGATTTTGTTATTATTCCTGTTGAGGCAAGTCCCTGGGGGCTTTTCGGCCTTGCCAATATGTTTGATTTTATAGGTAAGGTAAGCGAAATATCCCCACGCCTTAGCGTTATGGGAATTATGGTAACAAAGGCGGATGAGAGAAAGAATTACTTTAAGGAAACCTTGAAAACCTTAAGAGAAACCGAGGATGTAAGGGTTTTTGAAAACTATGTAAGGATAGATAGCACAATTGAATGGTCACAGGATAACAGCAAGCCTGTTGTGGCTTACAAAAAATATTCAAGAAGCGCTATCGAGTACAAAATGCTTGCAAAGGAGATAACCGATTATGCCAATAGGTAAGAATGCCATAAAAAGAGTCAGCAACAATGGCTACTCAAATGTAAAAGCGGCTGCCCCCGATATGGAAAACAGCGTAGTGGTTGAAGAAAAGGATACAGCCTTGGAAAAGAAGCAGGCTGCTGCAAAAAAAACAAGCACTCCAAAGGCGGAGCCAAAGCCAAAAGCAGAGCCAAAGCCAAAAGCAGAGTCCAAAGCAGAGCCAAAGGCAAAAGCACCAAAGAAGGCAACACCATCCCCAAAAAAGAGTATGAAAACAGAGCCGAAGCTTTCCCCTGTTAAAACAGCACAAAAGGTTGTGGGAAACAAGCCGCAAAGACAAGGGGACGGATACGTAAATCTTGGTGGAGAGCTACCGTACTATCTTCTTTGATATCATAGGAGCTTAGAAAAGAGATAAAAGCTATGAAAATAAAGCAAATTATTTCGGCATTGCTGGTTATTGTGTTTACCCTGTCGTTGCTTGGGTGTGCTGAAAACAAGGTTACAAGAGACGAGGCAAGGGAGCAGGCAAATTTATTGGTTAATGCCGTATCAAGCGGAAATTTCAGCTACGCAAGGGAGCTGTTGCATCCAAGCCTTTCAATAAATATTGAGGAATATTTCAATACAAATGAAGAAAAATACGGTGTGGACTTTCAATCGGGCATTACCGTAGAAAGATACACAAATTTTTCTTCTGCTCTTTATGACAGTGATGTTAAGGGCAGCGAATATGAGCTTGATATTGACATTTCAGTAAGCGGAAAAACCTTGGAGCTTACTATTGACGTGGTGAGAAACGAACAAGGCTTTGGTATATACGAAATTGAAATTGATGATTAAAAGGGCAGGGGGAGCCTGTTGGATTCATAACGGTGCTGTTGCGATAAGGCGCACACAAATGAACACGGCTGTTTTTTGCTTTCAGATAATTATCGTAAAAATGAATAGATTAAATTTCCAAAAAAACGCAGCCGCCTGCAACACACAGGCGGCTGCGCTTTTTTTAAAATCTCTTCCTTCAAGACACACTTAATTAATTTAGTTAACAATATTTGAACGGTAGTACTTGATTTTTTGGGAAAATATGCTATAATGAAAATGTAAGTCTCATATATTATAGGTACAAAGGAAATTTGCGAGCATATTTTATTGTGCCCGCGTAGTTAATGTTCGCAGTAGTACTATGCCTATGGCTGCGAGAATTACAAAAATAAAAAATTTAAAAAGGAGAAACAGCAAAATGAAAAACGCAAAGAAAATCCTTGGCATTCTTCTTGCATTGGTTGCATTGACACTCGTTATGTCACTTTCAATCTTTGCTGAGGAATCAACAGGAACTGTGTACGAAGTTGACACAAAAGCCAAATTCGACACAGCATTCAACAATTCCGTTGATGGCGATACTATTAAGCTTACAGCTGACATTGATGTTGGCACAAGCCAGTATGTTATCAAAAAGGCAATTACAATTGACCTTAACGGATGCACATTCACAACAGCAAACAACTGGACAACTCTTCAGCTTTACAACTATTGCTCAATAGTAAGCAACAAAGTTGATGCAGAAGGCAACGCTGTAAGAGGTACAGTTATCCACACAGGTAATACTTGTGCAATTAAGGTATTCCAGGCGGATAAGTTTGAAAACATCAATGTTTTGGTTGACAACGGTGACGATATTGCTCAGAACGACTCAAAGACTCGTGGCGGTATCGTAATTCAAAGCAGCAGCAACGGTACAAGAGTAGTTGGAATTAATTCAATGAAGAATGTAACAATTGGAGGTCTTGACCTTACAAACGGTATTGAAACTTCGAGCTGCGGTGACTTGAAGGATGAAAACGGCAATCCTTTAGCTGTTATTGGTTATATGGAAAACGTAACCGTTAATTCACAGTGTAACGGCTTGTGGCTCAGCGCTCCTGTTGGTACTGTTAAAAACTGCACATTTGCAGGTGAAGTATCAGGCATCCAGATCGATGCAAAGAATGGATACAGCGCAATTATTAATCTTGACGGATGTACAGTAAGCGGTGGTGAGCAGGCTGTTAACATCTCTGACAACGGCACAGACGGTAAGATTGATATTGCTATTGACGAGGAAACAACCCTTACAAGTGAGGGTAACTTGTTCAAGGCTGAAATCTGTAATGCAGAAAATATAAACATCAGCGCATTGACAAACGGACATAATTATGCGGTAACAAGCTCTGTTGCTGCTACATGTATAGAAAAGGGAACAGACACATATACATGTACAGATTGTGGCGCTTCTTATGTTTCTGTAAACCCTGTTTATGCAGCACATGCATATGATGCTGAAGAAACAAAGGCTACTTGTGAGGCTGATGGCTTTATAACTTACACATGCTCTGTATGTGGCGACACATACCAAGAGGCTGGTGAAACAGCAACCGGTCACAGCTATGCTGAAACATCAAGAGTTGAAGCAACAGCAGAAGCAGACGGCTACATTGAGTACACATGCTCTGCTTGTCAAGGCACAAAGCGTGAAGTGCTTGTTTACTGTGCACACAACTTTGTTGTACTTGAGGAAGTTAAGGTTTCTTGCTTGAATGACGGCTATGCTAAGTCCGAATGCTCATTGTGTGGAGAAATAAAGGAAGAAACAATAGCTAAGGAAGCTCATACATATGACTGGAAAATCTGTGGTTGTCCTAAGTGTGGTACAGTTGCAGTTCCAGATACTGAGGGTGGTAAGGTTTCCACAAACCTCGGATATACTGTATTCTTTGCAGCAAGCTGGCAGGAAATTGCTAACAACGTTTCTGCTTCATCCACATACGATGTAATCAGATTGACAGCTGATAGCACAGCTTCCAGCTACGCACAGGTTAAGAATGCAAACATCTTGATCGACTTGGGTGGTCATACAATCACTACAACAAAGGGTGTTGCATCAATTTACCTCTATGCATCAAAGGGTCTTGTAAACGGTACTCTTGCACACAATTGCGGACGTCAGGCTCTCTTTGTTTATAACACTCAATTTATCGAGGATATAAACATTATTGTAGGCGGAACATACGCAAACAATGCTACGGGTATTATGCTTAGCAACAATGGTACTTGGGGTTCATACATCGGTAAGATTAAGAATGTAACAATTGATAGCATAAGAGATGAAAATGGCAACCTCATTGACAATAAGGGCCTTTACAACCACGGTATTGAGTTCTCCAATACTGCCAGCGTAATTGGCGAGCTTGAAAATGTAAAGGTTTACTCCAGAGGTCAGGCAATCACACTTATGGCAAAAGAGATTGGCACTATGACAAACTGCGTATTCAGCGGTGATAATATCGGTATGGCTATCGGTAGATTCCAGTGCGATGTTAACCTTGTAAACTGTGTTGTTTCCAGCGAAACACTTGCAGTTCTTGTAAAGGATGCTACTGCTCCTGCTGAAGGCACCATATCCTTCACATTTGATGCAGATACATCAATTTCATCCAACGGTGGTGTTTACTTCATTTCAGAATACATTCTTGAAAATGAAGCATACGATCTCAGCGCTCTTACATCAGCAGTTGCTCTTGTAAACGGTCAGCTTTATAAATCTCTTAACGCGGCTATTGAAGCTCTTGTTGCTTCAACAGAAGAGGTAACAACATTTACTCTCATAGGCGATCTTGATTTGTCCGCTCCTATTGAAATCAACAAGGTTGTTAGATTCAGCTACGGTGGCGGTACATTTAAAATTCCAAATATTGGCGATAAGACATTTACAGAGGAAACTCTTGCAGGTTACACTGTAACAGCTCCTAACGGTGCATTTACCGTTGTTGAAGGCGGTAACCTTACACTCGAAGGTGACGGTACATTGGTGGGTAACGACTCTGCTATCGTTGCAAACGGTGGTGAGGTTCTTATCACAGCAGGTACATATGATGGTTACAATCCACAAAGCTTCGTATCAAGCGATTCTTGCGTAGCTAACAACGATGGAGTATATACTATTGCAAAGGCACATACATATGACGATGGCGTATTAGCAGACAAGGTTACATACAATGTTGACGGTGTATGTAATGTTTGTGGCTATGTAAGAGGTGTTGCAGCGGTTAACTATGTATACTATGCAACAATCGAAGAGGCTCTTGCTGCTGCTCTTGAGACAGGTTATCAAATAGTTCTCGCAGCTGACATTGTTCTCGAAGGTGATGTTGTTTGGGACCTCACAGGCGCAACATTTAACTTTAACAGCTTGACAGTAACTGTTAACGGTAGTCTTTCTATCGTAGGCGGTTCATTCACACAGGATGTTTCCGATTACGTATCTGACGAATATTGCACATATAAGAGCGGCAACTATTACGTAGTAGTTGATGCACACACTTGGGTTGATGCTACTTGTACAGCTCCAAAGACATGCTCTGCTTGCGGCGCAACAGAGGGCGAAGCACTTGGCCACAGCTACTTCTATGCTTGCGACAAAGTATGTCAGGTTTGTTTCCAAGAAACCAACCCGGATGCTACACATACAATAGTTCATGTTGATGCAGTAGCAGCTACATGTACAAGCAATGGTAACGTAGAATACTGGTATTGCTCAGTTTGCGGTAGCGCTTGGACAGACGAAGCACTTACACAAGTAACTAACCAGATGAGCATTATAACACCTGCAGGACATACTTGGGGCGAATATCCTGAAGCAATCGTACCTGCAACATGTGTATCAACAGGTATTGGTAAGTACATTTGCTACAACTGTTGGTCATATGATGAGGAAAGAGGCGAGGTTGTACTTCCAATCGATCCTACAGCTCACAATGAAATGACATTTAACAGCGCTTGGAACTTTGCTGTATGTCCTGACTGTGATGCATACTCATTCTACGGCGGACACAATGGTGTTGGCGAAAATGAGCTTATGTGGTACTTCTTTGGTGATGAAATTAACATCTGCATGGAAGACTACAGTGTTGATGAATACTACAACTACACAATCGCATATAACGAAGAAACCGGCGTTTACACAGTAACCTTGATTGCTAAGGAAGACGGTGCAACAACATACGCTGGTTGCACAGCAACAATCGTATTCAATGATGATGAGACTTTGATGATTACATTGACAGTTTCTGAGGATTCTGTTCTTGTATTCGGTAAGGATCCTTCAGTTGCTGAGCCTGAAAACTACCTCCTCAACGGTGTATATGCTTACTACGATATGGGTGGTAACGTATTAGCTAAGTTTGAATTCGATAACGGTGTTATTTACGTTCTTGAAGACAACATGGGTATGGGCCTCCCTGAATCATTTGGTTATAACTACTATCCAACAACAGGCGTAATTGAAACACCTGATGTTCCTACCGCTAACTTCAGCGTAATGGATGGTACAATTTACTTCGGCCGCGGCTTCGCACTTGAAGCAGTTGTTGAAGAGCCGGATGATCCAGACCCAGAAGAGCCGGAAGTTAACTATGGCGACAAGATTGGTTCATTCAATGTAAATGTTACAGATACATACACATGGATTGACCTCTATACATACACAGCTGATGTTGCAGGTCAGTATTCATTCTACTTGCCAGCAGGTCTTGGTATGTGGAATTCCGCTAACTGTGATTCATGGCCAACAATTAATGAAGAATTAGTTGACTACTATGAAAACACAAGCGGTGCATACTTAACAGTTGACCTTGAAGCAGGTGAAACTTACTCATTCTATGTAGCTTCAACCGCTAAGGGTGAATATACAGTTGATGTTTACTACTACTCAGCACACACACATACAGAGGAAGTAATTCCGGCTGTTCTTCCAACACCATCTGTAACAGGTTATACAGCAGGTGTTAAGTGCTCCGAGTGTGGCGAAATAATCGTAGCTCCTGTTGAAATCACAGTATCAGATCTTGCAGCTGATCACGACTTCAGATTCAGAGCAATCAACTTGTCACTTGGTGACAACATTTCTATCAACTACAAGGCTAATGTTCCGGCTGGTTATACAGGTGTATATACAGTA
>SVRE01000094.1 GCA_015065005.1 Oscillospiraceae bacterium | reverse complement strand
CTTTGCGAAAGCAAAGAATATCACTAAAAAAGCAGAAAAAGAGAGAGAGCTTCACGGAATTTTGTAACCGCGTTACTCTCTCTTCTGTTTTTATTGCAAGTTTCGCATTTATTTAACAAATGCACAGGGCTATGCCCATACCCCTTATAAAATTTCTCCGATAAGGACATCACCGATTTGTCCGTACCCCTTTTTGTTGTAGGGCGGGGGTTATCTTTCGCCACTTTGTTATTCTGTTATGCTTGCTCTCGGCGGCACCAAGGCACCGCCCTACGGTGGGCGAGGTCGCTACCCAAGGAGCAACGCACCGCAAATCAAGGCAGGCACGCAAAAAGGAGCTTTGGTAAAATGCCAAGCTCCTTTCTTGTAGGGCGGGGGTTATCTTTCGCCGCTTTGTTATTCTGTTATGCTTGCTCTCGGCGGCACCAAGGCACCGCCCTACGATGGGCGAGGTCTCTACCCAAGGAGCAACGAAGAAATGCGAAGCTTATCACACGCGCATTTTGGAGGTTAGAAGAAAGAATTTCAAAGTCAAGAAGCAAGTTAGACGAGGCGTATCACGGAACCCCCAAAACTCATTCTTCGTTTCGGGGAACCCTAGGGAAAACGGGGCGATGATGTACTTTGCGTACATCAAGGTCACATACGAGGAACAACGAAGTATAACGAAGCTTATCACACACGCATTTTGGAGGTTAGAGCAAGTATTTCAAAGTCAAGAAGCGAGTTAGACGAGGCGTACCACAGTATGGGGGCGATGATGTACTTTGCGTACATCAAGGTCACATACGAGGAACAACGAAGTATAACGAAGCTTATTGGCTTTGAAATTAGCCGTGGAATAGCTTTTTGGACTGATACACAGGCTCACAGGTCAGGTTGATGCCAAGCTTCCTGAAGGTTGCAACATCAACGGGGGATAAAATCACTGAGGAGTGAAGCTCTGCCCCCTTTAATTCCTTCAAGGAGTCCATTGCTTTTTTAGCGGTTTCACTGCCGGCGGCGGTGATGGCTAAGGCTATCAGTACCTCATCTGTATGTAATCTTGGGTTATGGTTGCCAAGGTTTTCAACCTTTAGCTTTTGCACAGGCTCCAAAACATCGTGGGAAATAATGTCTATTTCCTTATCAATATCGGACAAAACCTTTATTGCGTTTATCAAAACCGCACTTGATGCGCCAAGAAGGGCAGATGTTTTACCCGTTACAATTCTTCCGTCACGAAGCTCAATTGCCGCCGCAGGTGCCTCTGTTTCATTTGCCCTGTCAAGGGCGGCTTGGATACATCTTCTCTGCTTTGCGTTGATGGCGCTTTGGTTCATCAAAAGCTTGATTTTGTTAATTTCTTCCTCACAAGGAGTACCCTTTCTCTGCTGGCAAAGGGCGTTATAATATCTTCTTATAATTTCATTATTGGCAGCATCCCTTACCGCTTCATCATCAAAAATACAGTTACCAACCATATTAACGCCCATATCTGTTGGGGATTTATAAGGACACTCGCCCATAATACCCTCAAACATAGCGCGCAATACAGGGTAAATTTCAACATCACGGTTGTAGTTTACCGCGGTTGTACCGTACGCCTCCAGGTGGAACGGGTCAATCATATTAATATCGTTCAAGTCCGCAGTTGCCGCCTCATACGCCACATTTACAGGGTGGGACAGGGGGATGTTCCAGATTGGGAAGGTTTCAAACTTAGCATAGCCTGCCTTAATTCCCCTTTTATACTCGTGATAAATCTGTGACAAGCAGGTAGCCATCTTTCCGCTACCCGGGCCGGGGGCTGTAACAACCACCAAGGAGCGCTCGGTTTCTATATAGTCATTTTTACCGTAGCCCTCATCACTTACTATATAATCTATATCATAAGGATAGTTTTTGATATCATAGTGCTTATACACGCGAATGCCGAGCTTTTCAAGCTTATTCTTAAACACCTCAACGCTCTGTGTAGAAGCATATCTTGTCAGCACCACACTGCCCACATAAAGCCCGAAGCCACGAAAGGCATCAATCAAGCGAAGCACGTCAAGGTCGTAGGTAATACCAAGGTCACCCCTTACCTTATTCTTTTCAATATCAGCAGAGTTAACCGCAATTATAATCTCCGCCTGGTCCTTAAGCTCGGTAAGCATCCTGATTTTACTGTCAGGCGCGAAGCCGGGCAAAACCCTTGATGCATGAAAATCATCAAAAAGCTTACCGCCAAATTCAAGGTAAAGCTTGCCGCCGAACTTAGCAATCCTTTCCTTGATTTTTTCGGATTGAAGCTTCAAATATTTGTTATTGTCAAAGCCTATTTTGTACATAAATAATCCTCTATCTCAAAGTGATGGGGCATACCCATTACATATTTTACGTTTTTCTCCCCCTGTATCAAAGGAAGCACATAGTCAATACCCTTTTGGGTGATATAGCTGTTTTCGGAATCAATAAAGTCCCTTGGCACCCTTTTAATTTCATTGGCAACCAAATCAGCATCCACACAGGTTAAATCTACACCATATTCTCCGCTTTTGCGCACAAAGGCAACCATTTTGCCACTCACCCCATCAAGTGCAAGCTCTGCGGCATATTTGCCTGCCATAACACTTTCATCAATATCAGTGCCGGACACCAAATGTCCTGCGCACCTTTGGGGTAAATTAAGCTCAATTGAACGAGCCTTACAGCCGATTTTCCTCTTCACTTCCCCTTCAAGCAGCTTGCCAACACCGGACAATTGTACATGACCAAAGGGGTCCTTACCCTCTGCCCTTGTGCCGAGATTAACGCCCTCGCAAACGCAAACCAAAACATCGCTTTTCTGCTTCAGCTTATTTTTAACATCCTGCAAGAACCTGCCAACAGTAAACTCACCCTCGGGGAGATAAATCAAGTCAGCCCCCTTACCAAAGACGTGCTTTGACAAGGCACAGCTACAGCCAATCCAGCCCGCATCCCTGCCCATAACCTCAACAATAGTAACGCTCGGCAGCTTGTATGCGGAAATATCGCGTGAAATTTCATAAACTGTTGTGGCAACATACTTGGCAGCTGAGCCATAGCCCGGGGTATGGTCAGTCAAAACAAGGTCATTATCAATAGTCTTTGGAATGCCGATTACAGACACGCCCAAGGACTTTTCCTTGGAATAAGCGCTCAGCTTAGCCACAGTATCCATAGAATCATTGCCACCAATATAAAAAAGATAGCCCATGCTATGCTTTTCAAGTATTTCAAAAATTTTACTATAAATTGGCGAGTTAAAATCCTTTGGCAGCTTAAGACGACAGGAGCCTAAGGCGGCAGACGGGGTTAATTCCAAATCGGACAACGCCATATTGTTATTGAAAAGCAGGCTAAGGTCAACGACCCTGCCCTGTAGCAAGCCCGAAATGCCATTTTCCATTCCATATAGCTTGTTTAATTTTCCACAAGCCCCGCGGATAATGCCGCACAGGCTTGCATTGATAGCGGCGGTAGGCCCGCCCGATTGACCAACGATACCGTTTGCTTTTACAAAACTCATCAAAATCTCCGTGTACCAACAAAATTAAGTATAACATATTCTTAGAAAAATGTCAAACAAATTAAGGTTATTTTTTTAATATGTTGTCCAAAAAAATGATTTTTTAGCACATTATAAGTTTTCTCACTAATTTCAGATAATTTTCACAAAAAAATTTTAACTTTTTACGTAAAATCTATTTATTTTCACAAACATATGTGGTATAATAGCATTACAAAGGATTTTCCTTTGAATCACTCAAGGCGAGGTGTTACTATGAAAATGAATTTTACAGCAAGACAAATGAGAGTTTACGATTCAGTAAAGGAAATGGCTGAAAAAAAGCTATCCAAGTTTGACAAATTCTTTACTGACGGGGCAGAAATGGACATTACCTTCTCAATGCCGAACGAGCTT
>SVRE01000032.1 GCA_015065005.1 Oscillospiraceae bacterium | reverse complement strand
AAAATGAATTTCACAGCAAGACAAATGAGAGTTTACGATTCAGTAAAGGAAATGGCTGAAAAAAAGCTATCCAAGTTTGACAAATTCTTTACTGACGGGGCAGAAATGGACATTACCTTCTCAATGCCGAACGAGCTTGAAAAGGTTGAGGTTACCATCCGCTCACAGGGCTTTGTTTTCAGAGCAGAGGAGGCAAGCGAATCCTTTGCTACATCTGTTGACCGTGTTATTGATGCCCTTGAGCGCCAAATTAGAAAAAATAAGACACGACTTCAAAAGAAAATCAGAGCCGAGGGCTTTGAGCTTCTTGATATAGAGCTACCCGAGATTGAGGAAGAGGAATACGACAGCATAAAGGTTAAAACCTTCCCGTTCAAGCCTATGGGCGTTGAGGAGGCTATCCTCCAAATGAATCTGGTTGGTCACGATTTCTATGTTTTCAAGGATGCAGCATCACTTGAAACCTGCGTTGTTTACAAGCGTAAGGCGGGCGGATACGGTTTAATTGTTCCCGAAAACTAACAAAATATTATAGGATAGAATTGTTGTTTGATATACAAAAAGCCGACCACGTGGTCGGCTTTTTTACTTTTATCTGATATCCTCTATCACTTGCTCAGGGGGAGTGTCCAGACATTCGGGATTTTTGTATACTCCCTTTAAATATCTCAAGGCAGAGGCGTAATAGTAACCGTCACAAATCCTTTCATCAAGATTATAGGTTACATCAACATAGCTTTGCTTATATGGGGTACCGTCAGGGTTCAGCTTAGTTTCACGCTGCTTAGCGCCAAAGGAGCAAAAGCAGGGGCAAGAGCCAAAATCATACAGGTGATGCACAATGGGCGGAATACCCAAGGAACCCATAGAGGTTATGAAAAATGAGCAATGGAACGGGCTTAAGCGCCTTAAGGACATCGGCAAAAGGCACAAATAGTCAAGGAAACGCAAAAACCTGATGGTCCATCTCAAAAAGATGCCCGGGATAAAGTTAAGCACCTTGGCAAGCTTGTCAAAGCCGCTGTTTTTAACCTCCCTATACCCTTCAACCCTTTCGTTCAGTGCATTATACACATCCTCAGCGGTGGCGGTCGGCTCCAGCATAATTTTTACAACAGTGTCAGCAGACTCAAGGCTCATTTCCTTCTTTATAGCCAGGGAAACCTCAACCATACGGCGGGTATAAATCTTTTGCCCTCTGATAAAACGGTTGATTGCCGGGCGCTGGGAGCAGGTCCTTATGTAAGACGCGATAATTACGTGCATAAGGTTGAAGTTTTTAAGCCCCTCCTCCTGCTTTTTCTTAATATACTTGTCAATCTTGGAAAGATATATTTTATCAAAGATAAAGTTTTGTGACCCGATACGATCCTCCATAATATAAGGTACAATCCTTGCCATGGGACTAATACCGCGGACACGCCTGATTTTATCCTTTACCTTTTTCTGTTTCTTTTCCTTCATAAAACACCTCAACTTGAATTTGTGGACTAATCTACAAATTATTCTATCACATTTTGTCGAAAAAGTACAGGGGTTTTTAATAATTTGTTAATATTTTTTCTAAGACATATATTTATTGCATTGGCAAACTATTTATGATAGAATAATAATATAAAGCAAAAGGAGATTTTAAAAATGGAACTAATAGATATTTTATCAAGGGTTGACCATACTTATTTAAAGCAAGGGGCAACATGGCAGGACATAAAAAGCACCTGTGATGAGGGGCTTGCCTTCTCCTGTGCATCAGTTTGTATTCCGCCCTCATTTGTAAAGACGGCTAAGGAATATGTGGGTAAGGAGCTTAAAATATGCACGGTTACAGGCTTTCCAAACGGATATTCAACCGCAAAATCAAAATGCTTTGAGTCAAACGAGGCAGTAAAAAACGGTGCTGACGAGATTGATACCGTTATTAATGTTGGAGATTTAAAAAGCGGAAATTATGACAAAATCAGGGAAGAATTAAAATCAATCAAGGAAAGCATTGAGGGCAGAATATTAAAGGTTATCATTGAAACGTGCCTTTTGACAGAGGAGGAAAAAATAAGGATGTGCCAAATTGTTACCGAGTCGGGGGCGGATTTTATTAAAACCTCCACAGGCTTTTCAACAGGCGGCGCTACACGGGATGACATTATTCTCTTCTCCAAAAATATCGGTGAAAATGTAAAAATAAAGGCGGCGGGCGGTATTGCCACCCTTGATGACGCCATTGATTTTATCAATTTGGGCGCATCCCGCTTAGGCACAAGCAGAATAGTAAGCATAATTAAAAATCAAGGGGGAGAGGCAAATGGCTATTAATTGTCCAACACCGCACATAAGCGCAATGATGGGGGATTTTGCAAAAACGGTTTTAATGCCCGGGGACCCTTTGCGCGCAAAATTTATTGCAGAAAATTTTCTTGAAAATCCGCGCCTTGTAAATAATGTACGCGGAATACAGGGCTACACAGGCACATACAAGGGTGTTCCCATCAGCGTTATGGCAAGCGGAATGGGTATGCCCTCCATTGGGATTTATTCCTATGAGCTATATTCTGCCTACGGGGTTGAAAATATAATCCGTGTTGGCTCAGCAGGGGGAATGCAAAATCACATTAAGGTGCGTGACATTGTTATCGGCATGGGGGCTTGTACAAACTCAAATTACGCATCACAATACGGCTTAAACGGCACCTTTGCACCTATTGCAAGCTACAAATTAATGGCAGAGTGTGTGAATAAAGCGAAAAAAATGGGTCTTAGCTACCACGTGGGAAATTTGCTTTCCAGCGATACATTTTACAGTGATGACACAAGCTCCGATTGGGCAAAAATGGGCGTTATGGCAGTGGAAATGGAGGCGGCAGCGCTTTATATGAACGCAGCGCGCTTAGGTAAGAATGCACTTGCAATTTGCACAATTTCCGACCATTTAATAACAGGAGAGGCAACAAGCAGTGAGGAAAGGCAAAGCTCCTTTACAGAAATGATGACCCTCGCCCTTGAAACCGCAATTTCACTATGAAAAGAATATTTTTAATCGTACTCGATAGCTTTGGTATAGGCAGCTTGCCTGATGCCAAGGATTTTGGGGATGAGGGTGCAAACACCTTAAAAAGCACTGCAAGGTCTGAATATTTAAGCATCCCAAACCTGATAAAATGCGGTCTTGGTAACATTGATGGGGTGGATTTTATTGAAAAAACAGACACTCCCCTTGGAATTTATGCAAGATGCCGCGAAAAATCAAAGGGCAAGGACACAACTGTCGGCCATTGGGAAATTGCCGGCTTGATTTCCGAAAAGCCATTACCGACATACCCACAGGGCTTCCCATGTGACGTTATAAAGGAATTTGAAAGGCGCACGGGCAGAGGGGTGATTTGCAACCTACCCTACTCCGGCACGGAGGTAATTAAGGACTACGGTGAAATGCACGAAAAAACAGGGGATTTAATTGTATATACCTCTGCTGACAGTGTTTTTCAGATTGCCGCCCACGAGGACGTTGTTCCCCTTGATGAGCTTTACCGCTATTGCCAAATAGCAAGAGAGCTTTTGGTTGGTGAGCACGGTGTTGGCAGAGTTATTGCACGACCCTTTACCACAAGGGAGGGAAAATATGTACGCACCGCAAACAGGCGTGATTTTTCCTTAGAGCCAAGTGGCAAAACAATGCTTGACGTCCTTTGTAAAAATGGCAAGGACGTGCTTGCTGTTGGAAAAATCAAGGATATTTTTGCAGGGCTCGGTATAACCAAGCATTACCCAACCCATTCAAATACTGAGGGAATTAATGTCACTCTTGAGCTGTTAAATGAGGATTTTAACGGCCTTGCCTTTATAAATTTAGTGGATTTTGATATGCTGTACGGTCACAGAAACGATATTGACGGCTATGCAAGGGCGCTTACCCAATTTGATTCATATTTGCCAAAAATAATTGACAGCTTAAAGGAAAATGACCTTTTGATTATAACCGCGGACCACGGCTGCGACCCGGGGGACACCAGCACCGACCACACACGTGAGTACGTACCGCTGATTATCCTTGGCAAGGGTGTAAAGCCACAGAATTTAGGTACTGTTTGCGGCTTTGACGCTGTTGCAAAAACAGTTACCGACTTACTTGGTACAAGCTTCGACATCCAAGGCAAAAGCTTAGCAAAATATATAAAATAGCGAGGGGAGTGTGTGATTTTGACAGATTACAATAAATTAATCGAGTATGCAATTAAGGCAAGAGAGCTTTCATATTCCCCATATTCAGGCTTCAAGGTAGGGGCGGCGTTACTGACAAAAGACGGTGAAATTTACACAGGCTGTAACATTGAAAACGCATCCTACTCCGAAACCGTTTGCGCAGAAAGAACATCAATTTTCAGTGCAATATCAAAGGGCAAGAGGGATTTTGTTGCTATTGCCATTGTTGGCGGAATAGATAAAATCAGCGATTTTACCTATCCCTGCGGTGCTTGCAGACAGGTGCTTGCCGAGCATTGTGAAAGCGCCCTTGAAATTGTGCTTTTTAACGGGAAAGAGCTTAAAATCTGTACACTGGGTCAGTTTTTTCCCTGTTCATTTAACAAAAACCAAATAAAATAAGCGGGTGATAATTTGAGAATTTACGATATTATTACTAAGAAAAAACAGGGCATTGAATTAACAAAGGAAGAGATTGATTATACAATAAGCGCCTATATGTCCGCTGAGGTGGCAGACTACCAAATGTCCGCCCTGCTTATGGCAATTTGCTTAAAAGGGATGGGAGATACCGAGGCATACCATTTAACAAGGGCTATGCTTGAAAGTGGGGACACGGTTGACCTGTCACGCTTTTCCACCTTGTCCGTTGACAAGCACAGCACAGGAGGCGTTGGGGATAAAACCACCTTGATTGTAGCTCCTATTGTTGCCACCCTTGGCTGTAAAATGGCAAAAATGTCCGGCAGGGGCTTGGGCTTTACGGGGGGAACCGTTGACAAGCTTGAAGCCATAACAGGCTACAAGGCTACCCTTGATTCAAACGCTTTTCTTGAGCAGGTTGAGGCTATTGGCATTTCCGTTGTTGGGCAAAGCGCCAATTTAGCCCCCGCCGACAAAAAGCTTTACGCACTGCGTGACGTTACCGCCACCATTGACTCAATCCCCTTAATTGCCTCCAGCATTATGTCAAAAAAGCTTGCCTCAGGGGCGCACAACATAGTTTTGGATGTTAAGTGCGGCAGCGGTGCTTTTATGAAAACAAGGGAAAGTGCCGCCGAGCTTGCAAGGGCAATGATAAAAATCGGCACAGGCTTTAAAAGGAATGTTCGCGCTTTGGTTACAAATATGGACGTACCCTTAGGAATTGCTGTTGGCAACCGTACAGAGGTGTGGGAGGCTATACAGGTGCTAAGCGGAAGGGGAGATTTACGCCTTACGGAGCTTTGCATTGAGCTTGCATCAAATATCGCTTCTCTTGCTTTGAATTTAGACACAGGGTCGGCTAAAGCAAGGGTTTTGGATGCTATTTCAACGGGAAAAGCCCTTTGCAAAATGAAGGAATGGATTGCTTGCCAGGGCGGAGATATCAGCTATATTGAAAGCCCGAAAAAGCTTTTAATGGCAAAGCATCAAAAGCCATATATAGCCAAAGCTGACGGCTATATTGAAAAAATCCTTGCTGACTCCGTTGGCACTGCATCTATGATGTTAGGTGCGGGAAGGGTAAAGCTTAATGACAAAATTGACTACAATGCAGGCATTATTTTTAACAAAAGCTACGGTGATTTTGTTAAAAAGGGTGAGTGCATTGCCACGCTTTACTCCGACAATGATGCCTTCAAAAATTGCATAGATATTCTTGACAATGCTATTGTAATAAGCAAAACCGAGCCACCGAAGCAGGAATTGATTTTTGAAATTCTTTGATTTTATCGCCAAGGCATATGCTTTGGCGATTTTTCGACCAAATTTACTGATTTTCTATTGACTATTTTTTTGTTTAGTTATATAATTTAAGCATATGAAAAGAGGCGATATTATGTTTAAAACCGAATTACACTGCCACTCAAATGACATTAGTGAGTGCGCAAGAGTCAGCACCACCGATATTATAAACAAGTTTACAGCCAAGGGCTATTCCACCCTTGTTTTGGCAAACCACTTTAATTCCGGCACTATGAGATATGTAGGTGCCGGCAATTGGGACGAGTGGATTGACAAATATATAAGCGGTTATGAAAAGCTAAGGAAGGAAGCCGAGGGCAAGCTCAACGTCTTGCTTGGAATGGAGCTTCGCTTTAATGAAAACAACAACGATTACCTGGTTTTTGGTGTCACTGAGGAGCTTTTAAGAAGCATCCCTGACATTTTTGATATGAACCCGAGCAGCTTCCATAAGCTGGCACAGGAAAACGGCTGTCTTTTTGTGCAGGCACACCCATTCAGAAACGGTATGGTTGTTACAAGACCTGATTTCCTTGACGGAGTTGAGGTATTTAACGGTCACTTCGGTCACGATTCACGCAATGATATTGCAAGAATGTGGGCAGAAAAGTTTGATCTTATTAAAACCTCCGGCACGGATTTTCACTACAATGACTCTCCTGCCAACGGTGGCATACTCACAGAAAACGAAATTACATCTATGTCCCAGCTTATAGAGGTTCTAAAAAGCGGAAATTACACCCTTAATATGGACATCTGATTAGTATTTTTTCTATACAAAAGGCTGTTGCAGTTTGTGCAACAGCCTTAATCTATTTTTTCACCTTGAATATTTTTCGCAAAATAGGAGAAAGTATCCTTGGTGACTTTATAAGTACAATTTTCATAACAAAAGCTCCCTGTTTGTAATTTTGCGCCTACTACATAATATGGGAGCCTTTTGCTTTTTGTTAATTATTTTTCCCAAGACGGTTTTTGCTTTATATTATTTTTTCCAAGCGGGCTTTTTCTTTAAAATTTCATAAAGCGCTACATAGCTATTATGCCTTGTTTTCTCTATTTCGCCGTTTTTAACACGGGCTAAAATATCACAGCCCTCCTCCTTGGTGTGGGAGCATTTTGTATATTTACACTTACCCTGTGAGCCTTTAAATTCACGGAAGGTGTCAAACAAATCATCCAGTCCAAAGAAATCAAAGCGTTCAAAATCAATAAGGGAAAAGCCGGGGGTATCTGCCAAATAACCATTATACTCCTTGCCCAAAAGCTCATTTAAGGAAAACAGCTCCGTGTGTCGTGTGGTGTTTTTTCCTCGCTCGATTTTCTGGCTCAAATCCCCTGTTTCCAAACACAGGGTGGGGAAAATCGTATTCATAAGCGTGCTTTTGCCTGCGCCCGAAGCACCCGCAAAGGCACAAATAGGGCTGTCCTTTTCTGTGCGCTTTTTCAAATATTCAAGCACGCACTCAACACCGCTCCCATTTTTCGAGGAGGTTATAAAGGTATCAAAGCCGCTATTTTTATAAATCCTGTACATTTCCTGTGCAAAGCCGTCATCAAGGTCGGATTTTGTAATTACAATCACAGACTCAATTTTGTTATGCTCCGCAATTGAAATCATTTTATCGATAATTTCAAAGGAAGGCATTGGCTTTTTGCAGGGAATGACAACAAAAATTATATCAAGATTAGCAAGAGGTGGACGGATTAAGGAGTTTTTCCTTTCAAGAATACTCTTGCAAAAAAAGCTACCGTCTGCATTTGGCTCAAGCTCTACACGGTCCCCCGTTAAAAGCACAAGCTTTTCGTGGCGGAAGGCGCCCCTGCCCCTTACGTTAACTGTTGCTTCCCCATTATATTCGGTGTCAAGGCGGACCGTGTATAAGCCGCCAACACCCTTCAATACTGTTCCTTTTATCATTTTCTACCTTTTTTCTTTGAAAAAGCACCCTTGATTCTGCTCATCATATTTGAGAAAAAGCTGTTTGAGGGTAGGTCTGTAAATTTGATTTTGTTATTCTTCTGGAGCTGCTTCATATAGCCAAGAAGCTCCTTGGCGGTGTCAAACCTGTCATCAGGAGATTTGCTCATGGCGCAAAGTATAATCTGCTCAAGACCCACGGGTATGCTTGAATTCAAGCTGCGTGGGGGCACGGGCTTTTCCGTAATATGCTTAACCAAAATATCGCAGGGGCTTTCACCGTTAAACGGGGTTTTGCCTGTACAAAGCTCATAAAGCATAGCGCCAAAGGAATAAATATCTGTCCTTGCATCTATTTTCTTTCCCCTTGCCTGCTCAGGTGACATATAGTAAACCGTGCCGATAGCCTTGTCCGTCACTGTAACGGTTTCGGTATTCGGCAGCTTGGCAATACCAAAGTCCATCATTTTTATTTGTCCTGTTTTAAGCACCATTATGTTTTGCGGCTTAATGTCCCTATGTATAATCAAATTTTCGTGGGCTTGGGAAAGGGCGGAGAGAATCTGTATGCCGTAGCTCATAATTTCCTCAAAGCTGAGAGGTCCTTTTTTGCCAACCAAATAATTCTTAAGAGTGATTCCATATACGTATTCCATTACCATATACTTTAGCTCTCCCTTGACAGAAACGTCAAAGACCCTTACAATATTGGGATGCTCAAGAGATGACTGCGCCTTACCCTCGTTTTTAAACCTCTTTACCACAACCTCATCCAGTGCCGCTTCTTCCTTAAGCATTTTAACGGCAACGGTCATATTGTTCAGCACCAAATCCTTTGCCCTGAACACAACAGCCATACCGCCAACGCCGATTAAATGCTCCAAAACATAGCGCTTGTCCAAAAGGTGGCCCTCGTACGCCTTGTACTTTTCGTATTTTTCATTTTTGTTTTCCAAAACGCAAGCCCCCTTTAAACCTTTATTATTGCGGCGGTAATATTGTCACTGCCGCCGTTGTTATTTGCTGTATCAATTAATTTTCTCAGCCTTATGTTAAGGCCGATTTCGTCTATCTTTTTTGCCACAGGGTCATCTGAAACTATGTCGCAAATGGTTTCATCATTCACGTGGTTGCAAAGCCCATCGGTGCATAGGAGAATAAATGTGCCCTCACTTACCGAGGACTTGTATATATCAGGGTCAACGGTGATTTCCGTGCCGACTGCCCTTGTGATTATATTTTTGTTAAGGGTATATTCAATATCGTTTTTCGTTATCCTGCCTATGTCAATCAAATGCTGAACGTAGGAGTGGTCCTTTGTGATTTGCCTTATTTTGTTACCCTTCATAAAGTACATTCGGCTATCTCCAACATTTAAGCAGAAAACGCTGTTTCCTATTACCAAGGCGGAAACAAGGGTTGTTCCCATACCCTTCAGACGTGGGTTTTCACGGGAATAGGTATATACCGCATCATTTGCCTCAAGCAGCGCCCTTTTCATAGCCTTTTTAACGTCATTTACACTAAAGCCCTTTTTCTTTTGACCAACAAAGGGGGTTATAAATTCATCCATAACCTGTGCAAATGCCCGGGATGCTATGCGTGATGCCTCTTCTCCACCCTTAGCGCCGCCCATACCGTCACAAACAACGCACAAGCAGGTTTTCTCTGAATATCTTTTTAAGATAAAGGTGTCCTGGTTCACCTCACGAACCATTCCCACATCTGTATTGCCTACACAAATCATCCTTATTTATCTTCCTTCTTTTCTTGTCTTCTCAGCTGTCCGCAGGAGGCATTTATGTCCGAGCCAAGCCTTCTTCTAACCGTTGCGTTTATGCCAAGAGAAATCAGTTTATTTTTAAAGCCGTTTACATTTTTGGAGCTTTCAAGCCTTGTTTCCTCAACCTCATTCAAGGGTATAAGATTTACGTGGCAGGTGCCGTGAATGTACTTTTTCAAAATTGCTGCCAGGCGGCAAGCACCCTCTTGTGTGTCGTTCTTCCCTGCGATTAATGTATATTCAAAGGAAATACGCCTGCCTGTTTTCTGAAAATATCTGTTGCAGGAGTCGAGCAGCTTTTCTATCGGATATTTATTGTTAACGGGCATTATCCCGCTTCTTACCTCGTTATCGTATGCGTGCAAGGAAACGGACAGTGTAATAGGCAGCCCCTCACCCGAAAGCCTGTCAATCTTTTCAACCAAGCCACAGGTGGACACGGAAATGTGTCGCAGCCCTATGTTAAGTCCGTTTTCGTTGCTGACAAGCTTTAAAAAGCTTATTGTATTATCGTAATTATCAAGGGGCTCACCAATGCCCATCATAACCACGTTGGAAATCCTTTCCCCTGTGTCCTTTTGGGCGGCAATAATTTGCCCAAGCATTTCAGACGGCTCCAAATCCCTTACCCTGCCAAGCAAGGTGGATGCGCAGAATTTGCACCCCATACGGCAACCCACCTGTGAGGATATGCAAAGGGTGTTACCGTGCTCATATTTCATAAATACGGATTCTATGTACTCCCCGTCTATCAGCTCAAACAAATATTTAACTGTACCGTCAAGCTTGGAAACCAGCCTTCTTTTTACAGTGGGCAGCCTGAATTCGCACACGTCCTCAAGCTTTTTTTGTAAAGCCAAAGGAATATTACGCATTTCCGCTCCCCACATGCCCTTGTTTATCCAACCGAAAATTTGCTTTGCCCTGAATTTGGGCTCACCAAGCTCTACAACTATTTTTTCAACATCCTCAAGGGTAAGAGAGAGTATGTCATATTTTTTGTTTTCCATTACTTCACCCTTCTTAGCTTAGCTACAAAAAATCCGTCTGTTCCGTTTATGTGTGGCAAAAATGTGTACATTCCGCCCTTGGAGCTTTCATCTCCTATTGTAAAATCAACACATTCAAAGTCCTTGCTTTCGGAAAGAAAACGGGCAATATTGTCCTCATTTTCCGCCTTACAAATTGTACAGGTGGAATATACCAAAGTGCCGCCGGTCTTTACATAATTTGCGCAGTTCTTTAAAATTTCGTACTGTATTTGCGGCAAGGATTTAATGCTGTCAATGTCCTTATATTTAATGTCCGGCTTTTTAAAGATTACGCCCAAGCCTGAGCAAGGCACGTCACACAAGACCCTGTCAAAATACCTTTCGTATTCACCAAGGTAGCTTTTTGCATTTTGCTCCCTTGTGTCAATTATGTCAATTCCTAATTTTTTTGCGCCCTTTTCAATAAGGCTCAGCTTGTTTTTATGCAAATCCGAGGCTTTAATCTTGCCTTTGTTTTCCATATCAATAGCCATGGAAAAGGTTTTGCCCCCGGGGCAGGCGCATACATCTGCTATTTTTTCATTTGCCACAGCACCTACCGCTTTTGCACAGATTCTTGATGATTCATCCTGGATAAAAGCCCTACCTGTGTCGATTAAGTCTTTAATTTCGCTGGCAGGCACGGAGCATTTTATAATATCGTCTGCGTATTTGGAATAAGAGGGCGCGTAACCCATGCTCTTTAATTCCTCATAAATTTCCTGTGGGGTAGCCTTAAGGGTGTTTACCCTTATTGATAAGCCAAAATCGGTAGCCTGATAAGAAATTAACTCCCTTGCCACAGTGTCCCCATAGGACTCCCTTAGCAAATCAACAATTCCCATAGGCATTGAATATTCAAGGGAAAGCCTTTCCCAGCTGTTTGCGGGATACTCAATTTTCTTGCCGTTTCTTAAAAAGCCTCTTAATACCGCATTTACAAAGCCCTTTGACCTTTTTGGTGCTAAGCTTACGCTTTCGTCAACTGCGGAATAATCGGGTATTCTGTCAGTAAAAATAAGCTGATAAAGACCCAGGCGAAGGGTATTCAGAGTTTCAACATCTATTTCACCAATGGGAGATTTTGAATATTGGGAAATAACACTGTCCAAAAGCAGCTTTTTTTCAACAACTCCCAGGTAAAGAAGGGTGTAAAGAGCCCTGTCGCTTTTTTCCAAGACTGCGCGTGTTAGCACGGTGTTGATTTCTATATTTGTATAACATTCCTGTGTGTCGCTTTTTATCAGTGATAAAAGCGCCAATTTTCTTGGATTATCCACACTCCATCCCTCCTTTTTCCCTTTTCTTGTTAAAAATCGCCTTAAATACCAAGGCATTTATTATCAGCCTAATATATCTCCTGCGCTTATTTTGCGTCCGTTTATATATGACTGCGCGCTCATTCTTCCCTTACCCTCGGGAATTACCTCATCAAGTGCAATCACACCGTCCCCACACTTGACACAAATACAGTTGTCAAGAAAAACAACCGTACCTGTGTCTGCATTTGCGCTTTTTTCCGCTATATGGGCGCGTGTTACCTTTAATATTTTTCCGTCAGGTGTTTTTGTATATGCCAAGGGAATTGGGGAAAGCCCTCTTATTTGATTGTGAACCTCCCAAGCGCTTTTGCTGAAATCAATTAAGCAGTCCGCCTTTGTGATTTTCTCAGCATAGGTAAACTCCTCCCCCTGTGGGGTAAAGGTTGCCTTACCGCTTTTAAACAGCTCTATTGCCTTTAAAAGCCCCTGTGAGCCCGCCACCACAAGCTTATCGTGCACAGACTCAAAGTTATCATTTTCCTCAATTGTAACCTTTTCTGTAAGCATAACATCACCCGTGTCAAGACCCACGTCCATTTTCATAATGCTGACACCCGTTTCCCTGTCGCCATCAATAATTGACCTTTGGATGGGGGCAGCCCCCCTGTATTTCGGCAAAATTGATGCGTGGGCGTTTATGCAAGCATACCTTGGGTAGTCAAGGACGTATTTTGGCAAAATTTTGCCATATGCCACAACTATAATAAGCTCCGGGTCCAGCTCCTTTAAGGTGTCAAGAAACGCACCGTCCTTCAAGGTTTGCGGCTGATATACAGGCAGCCCAACCTCAAGGGCGTATTTTTTAACATCACTGGGGGTTAAAACCATGCCCCTGCCCTTTGGCTTATCCTGTGTTGTTACCACGCCTACAATTTCCTCGCCGCTTTCATATATAGCCTTTAAGCTACACATTGCAAATTCGGGAGTACCCATAAATAGTATTCTCATATCTTACTCATCCTGTTCTATTTCTTCCGGACTTAACATTCTTATTGCCTTGTCAGTATAGATAATACCGTCTAAGTGGTCAAGCTCGTGGCAGATTGCCTTTGCCAAAAGGTCATAGCCCGTCAGCTCAAATTCTTGCCCGTCCCTGTCAAGGGCGCGCACTGTTACGCACTGTGGGCGCTTTGTCATACCCCACTTGCCGGGCAAGGAAAGACAGCCCTCAAGCCCCTGTTGTTCACCTGATTTTTTGATAATCACAGGGTTGATAAGCTCAAATAAGCCCTCCTCGGTTTCAATTACAACCACCCTGCGCAAAACGCCAACCTGTACAGCCGCCAAGCCACAGCCGTTTGCGTCACGCATTGTTTCTATCATATCGTCAAGCAAGGCCTTAATTCTTGGAGTTACCTCTGTAACAGGGGCGCTTTTTCTCCTTAAGAATTCCAAATCCTCACTTTCCTTCACTATCTTAAGTAATGCCATTTTATATACCTCGCTATAAGTTTGATGGGTTAAAGTCTATTGACAAGAAATTCTTGTCACTTGCCCTTGTAAATTCTATGTAGATTTTAGAAAGAGCCTGCCTTAAGCTGTTGTTAAGCTTACATTTAAGAATTATCCTCTTTCTATATCTGCCGTTTGATTTATATATAGGTGCTTCAAAGGGGCCGTATGCCTTAACGGGAACCCCCAAAGCAGTTATTTCCTTTTCCAGCTTTTTTATAAGCATATCGCTGTTTTTGTTAAGAATAACCTCATTCTGGCAGGACACGGTCAAAACCGCAATATCGCAAAACGGCGGAAACTCGTAAGCGCGCCTTATCTGAATCTCGTTTTCATAAAACGAATCATAGTCCTGCTTGGCTGAAAGCAAAATTGCCTGGTCATTGGGGGAGTTGGTTTGAATAATGGCAACACCGTGGTCCTTTGCCCTGCCTGCCCTGCCGATAACCTGGGTAAGCATTGAAAAGGTACGCTCCGCCGCGCGGTAGTCACTTGTATAAAGCATAGTATCTGCCATTACAACGCCAACCAAGGTTACAAGGGGAAAATTGTGCCCCTTTGTTACCATTTGTGTGCCTATCAGAACATCAGCCTCTTTATTTCTGAAGGCGCCAAGAATTTCCTCATAGGAAAGCTTTGATGTGGTAGTGTCGGCATCCAGGCGCAAAACGCTTGTGCCGGGGAAAAGCTTTTCCAAATCCTGCTCTGTTTTCTGCGTACCGAAGCCAACATATTCAAGCCCGCCCTCCTTACAGCTTGGACAGCTTTGGGGAACGGGAATACGGTAACCGCAGTAATGACACTTTAAAACGCCGCTTTTTTCCATAACCCTTTGCGTGTTATTGGCATCAAGCTCCTCACTGATTTTCCTGTAAGAATGGTATGTCAGCGCAACGGAGCAATTTGGACACTCCACCGCCTTACCGCACTCATTGCAAGAAACGGAGGAATGGTAGCCGCGCCTGTTCAAAAACAGGATAGCCTGGCGTTTGTCATCAAGGGTTCTGCCCATATATTCGGTAAGCTTTGTACCGAAGGCGCCCATATTACCCCGCGCCCTCTCCTTACGCATATCCGTAATAATTACGTCAGGCAAAACCGCATCCCCGTATCGCTTTGTAAGCTTAACAAGAGTGTATGCTCCGCTTTTTGCCTTATAATATGAGTTAAGTGACGGTGTGGCTGAGGCAAGCAGCATAAGCGCGCCAGACTTGGCGCACCTGAAGCGCGCAATGTCGTGGGCTGAATATTTCGGATTGGTGTCCGATTTATATGTATGCTCCTGCTCCTCATCAATTACAATCATGCCAAGATTTTTCACAGGGGCAAATACGGCAGAGCGAGTGCCGATAACAATATCCGCCTTGCCGTCCCATATTCTTTTATAAGTGTCAAAGCGCTCTCCGCTTGACAGATTGGAGTGGACAACCGCCACCCTTTCCCCATAATAGCCGCAAAATGTATCAACGGTTTGTGGGGTCAATGAAATTTCGGGCACTAAGACAATTACGGATTTGTTGCCGCCAATTGCCTCATCAATCATTTTTTTAATAACGCTTGTTTTACCGCTACCCGTAACGCCGTACAAAAGCGCCGCCCTGGGCGCATCCTCACCCAAAAGCGCCTTCAAGGTGTTAAAGGCGTCCTCTTGCTCACGGCTTAAAACAACATTTTCACGCTTTTCAGCCTTATTTGAATACTGATTTCTTAAAATCTCTATTTTTTTAGTGCCTACAAGTCCTTTTTTAACAAGGGTATCAAGGCTGGATTTAAGGGTTGATGCCATTTGGTAGATTTCCTTATCGCTAAGCTCCTTGTATTCACAAAGAAGCCTTAAAATCTCACCCTGCTTTTTGCCCCTCAGCTTTGTTTTGCCCTTACCCTCGGCAATTTCCAGCGCCTCATCCTTATCAACCAGCAAAAACACCCTTGTTTCGTACTTGCTCTTGTCCTTTTCCTCAACCACGGTATTTTTCTGTATTAAGCCCAGGCGCAAAAGGCGCTTGATTTCCCTTTGGGTATCTTCAAATTTCCCTTGCAGCCTTTTTAAATCCACACCGGGATTTTGATTTATATATTCGTAAAGCGGTGTTGGCTTGTCGGTATTTTTCAATACTGTAAAGGTTTCCTTTGTCTTTGCAATAGCAAAGGTGGGGATAACGCACTTAACTGCCTCACCAACGGTGCAAAGGGTCTGCCTTTTCATAAAGGCGCAAAGCTCTATCATTTCCTCACTCAGCTTAAAATAGCCTGACAGGACAGAGAAAACGGGCTTTATAGCCGCGCCCCTTTGTGGCTTTACGTCACAGGACACAACAATTGCGCTTTTTTTACGGTTAGATGGACCAAAGGGCACAACAACCGCTGTGCCCTTTTCAATATCTTCTCTTAACTCAAAGGGAACAAAATAGGTATATTCACAGTCGGCATGGTATGGGACATCAAGTATATAAACGCCAATGTATTCACCAGACATACCAAACCTCCTTAATAAATAATTATTCCTCTTCTGCCTCAGCTACTGAGTAGCCCTCTTCGTTTGTAAATACCTCTTCTGCATCCATAAGCTCCTTGCTGTCAAAGTCATCAAAGGCGCTATCTTCATCTTCCCTTTCCCCTGCCTTTGCGCTTTCCTGCATAAGCTGCTTAAAGGGCTTGAACTCCTCCTTAGGCTCAACATAGTTTTCAACCTCGATTATTGCGGAGTCATATCCCTCCTCCTCCAGAAGATAAACCTCAAACTTACCCTCCTTCATTTCACGAAGGGCGTTCTTTACAGCCTTTTCATCTCTGTAATTCTTGTTTACAAGGGAGCCAATGTCCTTGTCAGTTTCCTTGTTGGCAACCTTTCTTTCAGCCATATAGCGTTGCTCAATATAATCATTTGTTATAATTCTTGCGCACTTTGCTGTTGCCATTGTAATGGAGTACTTGTTTAACCTTTCCTCTCCGTCCTTTGCTGTTGCGGTTAAAAGCTCCTGAATTGATGGATAAAGCATTTCTATATTTCTCCTTAATTATTATTCAAATTTTTTAATTATGCTCTTTGTATGTACTGTTTTGCTATGCTCTGCCTGCATAATGGAATAGATCAAGTCAGCGCACGCATCTGCCCCGCCGTCCTCATTGATTACGGAATAATCATACTTGGGAAGGAAGGTTATCTCTATTTTTGCCTTATTAAGGCGCTTTAAAATGTTTTCTTCGGTTTCGGTGCCGCGGCCCCTTAAGCGGCTCTCCAATGTTTGGGAATCGGGCGGGGTCAGCATAATGGTAATTGCCTCCGGGTTTGCAGCCTTAACCTGCATAGCACCGTCAACCTCAATCTCCAAAATCACGTCCCTGCCGTTTTCTAAGCTGTCAAAAACCTCACTCTTAAGTGTACCGTAATAATTGCCGTTATAATCAGCATATTCCAGCATTTCATTGTTTTCTATCTTATCCTGAAAAAATTCCTTGGTAACAAAATAGTAATCCACATTTGGTGTTTCAATGGGCCTTGGCTGCCTTGTTGTCATAGAAATCGAAAGCTTGATTTCAGGGTGCTTTTTCAAAATACTTTTAACAACCGTACCCTTACCGCTTCCCGCAGGACCGGAAATAATAAACAAAAGACCTTTGTCCATATTTTTCACTCCTCGTTATTTAATCTGCTTGCTAAAGCATCCGCTGACAGGGCGGATAAAACAACGTGGTCAGAGTCTGTAATTATAACACACTTCGTTTTTCTGCCGCCTGTACAGTCAATTATTCTGCCATTCTCCTTTGCCTCAGCCACTGTCCTTTTTGCAGGGGCTGATTCGGGAGAAACGATTGCAACGATCCTTTCATCAAGAATCATATTGTTAAAGCCTAAGTTAATAAATTTCATAGCTTACTCTATATTCTGAATCTGCTCTCTTATCTTTTCCAGCTCATTTTTAATGTTAACAACCAAATGGGCAGTGTCGGAATTAGATGCCTTGGAGCCGATTGTATTTGTTTCCCTGTTCATTTCCTGTAGCAAGAAATCAAGCTTTCTTCCCGCAGGCTCATCTGAATTTACAATGTCCTCAAATGCGTCAAAGTGGCTGCTTAGCCTTACCAGCTCCTCATCAATTGCAACCTTGTCAGCGAAAATCGCAACCTCGGTAAGAATCCTTTGCTCATCAATCTGCACGGAATTGTCATTCAAGAACTTAACAATTCTGTCCTCAAGCTTCTTAGCGTAGCCGTTTATATCGCTTAAGGAGTTCTTTTCAATTTCAACCAGGTAGCCCTTTATGTTGTCAATTTTCTCCACAATGTTTTTGTGCAGGTTTTCACCCTCTGCATTGCGCCTTTCAATAAAGGTATCAAGCGCTTGGTCAAGCACCACCTTAATATCAGCCCAATCCTTTTCAATATCATCCTCGGGCTTTTTAACGGTGAATATGTCCTTGTTTGCCGCAACCCTTGAAACAGTAATGTCATCCTTTAAATCAAAGGTATCACGCAGCTTGTAAAGCGCATCAATATATGATTTTGCATAGGCGGTATCAAGGTTGATTTCAACCCCCGCCTGCTCAAGCAAGTCAATGGAAATATAAACCTCAACCTTACCCCTTGAAATGCCCTTTGTTTGCAAATATTGCTTAATTTTGTCCTCTAAAAAGCTATAAAGCCTTGAGATTTTTACCGTACAGTCAAAGTATCTGTTATTTACGGATTTTATCTCCGCGCAAATATCCTTGCCGCCAACGGTTTGTCTTGCCCTGCCAAAGGCAGTCATACTTCTAAACATATTTTCACATCCTAATATTTTAATATACTATTATTTTAACTTATACTATATTGATTTGTCAACTTTTTTATAATATAATTGTATGAATAAACAAAACCGCAACAAAAAACGTTGCGGTTTTAGTTAATTTTGATTAAAGAATTTATCTATCCTCAGCTTATTCCTCAGCTTAAATCCGTAATAAAGGGAAAAACGGAACAGCAAAATGTCGTAAAGGAAAAAGACAAGCACACAGCTCACCCCCAACAAAATATCCATATAAAGGGGCGCGTCAGCTACCAAAAAGCGGGATATCAAGAATATGCCAAGTGATGCCAAAACGAAATAAATAACCTTAAGTACCCATTTGACAAATTTTTTCTGCCTGCTGAATACAGGCTCAATTATCGGGTACAAGCCGATTATTGCATATTCAATCCCCACAACAAGCGTGCTGGGAATCAAGACGGTAATTGCCACCGTGACAAAGTAAATGAACAAGGATTTGTATCCTATTTCACGCCTTGCCACCATAAGAATTATTGAGGCAAAAATTACCGCCGTCAAGTCTAAAATATTAAACAATGCGCCCAAAAAAAGCATAACAAAGCCAAGGGCTGACATCAAGGCGCAAAATGTAATCAGCTTAGTTTTTTTCATTATCTGCAAAGGCAGTCAAGACAAATAAGGAATGAGCAAACATCACACATATTGCATCCGCCCGCTTGCCTTGAGGTTGCATTACCGTAGGTTTGAGATTGAACGCGGAGATTGTCCCTGAGCATTGCATATTCCCTGTTTGTAGGGTCAAGCTCACAAGCCCTTTCAACATAGCGCATAGCATCAAAGTAATCACCCTTATGCACAAGGATGCATCCCTTTAAGTAAAACCATTCCGCGCCGCGCTGTGTCTGTGAAATGCCGTTGAGCATATTTTCAGCCTTTTTGTAATCCCCGGTGTTAATTGCGGCTCTGATTTGATTGTAAATAGGGTCGCCATTTGAGGAAAAGTCCCCGGACGTGTACGAATTTGAACCGTTTCCGTTGCTTTTTCCACCAGAAGTCCTTAAGCGCAAAATCTCATCATAAGCCTCGTTTATTTCCTTCATCCTCTCCTCTGCCATTTCAGCCAAAGGGCTGTCAACATAGTTATCGGGATGATATTTTTTAGCTAAGGCCTTGTAAGCCTCCTTAACCTCTTCGTTAGTCGCATTGGGGGAAATACCTAATACATCATAAGGATTTTTCATCAAAATTCCTCCATTTTGATTTATTTTAGTACATTTTACCATAATCCATAGAAAAAGTAAAGGTTAATAAAGTGAATTCTATGTGATTTTTTGGAAAATTAATGCTTTTTCCTTTTTCACAGGCTTTGCTCTTTAATTGCCAATACCCTCTTTGTTTCCTGCACCAAGCCGTCAAAAGCCACGTTTTTAACTATTGCCTCCACGTCTCTGTGCTGTGAAAAATCAACAAGCTCAACAGCCTTGCTCATTTTACCAAGCTCCAAAAACATGGCACCCTGTATCGCAAATTTGTCACTTTCGCGCATTTCCTCACCGAACGCAAGTCTTAATACGTTGTACGACCCTGTTTTCTTATCCTTTTCAAAATCGTCACAGGCATCTATTACATATATCCACTTTCCAAGGTGATAACCGATTTCGTAGCCTAAAAGGGAATTTTCCTTATCCAAGCCAAAGGAAGCCACATTGCCAAGCAACACCCCGAAGGTATCTGCCACCCTGTCAATAGAGTCACACCCCTCCTTTTCAAGTATTGACAAATTATCAATACATTCCTTGATTTTTTCCTCTAAAGGGAGCAGCTCCTTGTCTGTTTTTTTGAAAAACAGCGACACAAGGTTCACTATTTTTGCACCCAGACGTGAAATTCCGTGTGAATCGTTAATATTGTCCTTAAGCTTTAATTTAGTTAAAATTACACTTGACTTTGCAGAATATTCAAGGGTAGGATTTATCTCAAGCATAGGTCTTTTTTTCAAGGGATGCGCCATGCACCTTCTCATTTTTACTTGACCCTGTGTCTTTTCCATTGCCATTCTGACTAAAGCAAGGAAGGCAAAATCGTAGCTCAGTGTCAGCCTTGACATGCATCCTGTGCATTTCCCCATTGTGCGGCAAAGACCGCAATAGGTTGCCTTATACAGTTCATTGTCCTTCACCTTTAATTCGGGAATGTTGGGCTTAATATATCCAAACATAAAATGCCTCCGTTAATTTCAGCATTGTGCTTTACGTACATTTTACTACTGTTTGGCTTTTTTTGCAAGACCTATTTTATCCCGAGGGCACGTGTTGCGTGGAAATATTTTTTAATATTCAATTCCAAACGCCTCTGCGGCTATTTCCAAAAGCTTGAATTTGATTTTGTATTCTCCGCTTTGATTTTCCGTTATCAGATTGTACTGTCCCTTCGTAAGCCCCACTTCCAGATACGCCTCATCATCATACCCGATTGCTGCCCCTGTGCAAAGGGGCGGATACATAACGCACCACCAATTTTGCCCATCCCCTTCTCCGATTATTACCCTTACAGAGGTATATTCTCCTGCGGGCAGGGCAAAATCCTCATAATACCTTGTTTGATAATACTCCTTGCCGATTTCAATGTCAACAGGGTAGGCTTTTCCCTCTTTTTTAACCACGTCCTCGGCTATTTTTATTAAATTTTCCTTGTTTTCCTCAATTTTTTCTATAGCCTCTTCCTTGGAATTTACGCTGTATTCCTTGACTGTATTTAAAAGCTCATCCCTTACCTTTAGCTTCAGCGCCTGGTCCTGTTCACTGTCCGAATTTGCCAAAACGTGCAGGCGCACTGTTGCATCATATATTTCAAATTCGTCCTGTGTGGGAATTATATTTTGCAATGTGAAAAATACTATGGCTGAAACAAGCACTGTTACGAAAATCTTCATTTTTACCTCCGTTTTTTCTTTTAATCTTGCCCTTTTTTATTGCTCTTTATTCAAATACAAATTTTTTATTGAATAAAGAGAAAAAATATGGTAAAATTAGCAAAAGAACGTTTTTAAGGGGGGACTTTATGTCAGTTATCTGTGCAAAGCTTGTAAGGGAGCTTTCCTTACGCAAGCTCACTATTTCCACAGCGGAGTCCTGCACGGGGGGTCTTATTGCAAAATCAATTACCGATATCTCCGGGGCTTCATCTGCTTTTTGGGGCGGCGTTGTTTCCTACGATAACTCTGTTAAGGAAAATGTGCTTGGCGTTTTACACTCCACCCTTGATGCCTGCGGCGCGGTAAGCCACGATACCGCCTGTCAGATGGCAAAGGGGGTAAAGGAGCTTTTGAAAACCGATATCGGTATCAGCACAACGGGAATTGCAGGACCGGGTGGCGGCACCAAAGAAAAGCCTGTTGGCACGGTTTATGTCGGAATTGCATATAAGGATAAGGTGGAGGCACGCTTGCTCACCATTGACCCCTCTTATTCAAGAGAGAAAATTCGGCAGACCGCAACTGAGCTTTTGCTCAAAATGACTTTGGAAAAAATTTCAGAAAACTATTGATTTTATATACATATTATGATAGAATATGCAAGGAAATTTTGTATTTTTTTGAGGTAAATTATGGAAAAGAAGTTTAAGAGAATTGGCGTTCTTACCTCCGGCGGTGATGCACCCGGTATGAACTCCGTTATAAAAAGCGTAACCTGCGCAGCACTTGATATGGGCGTTGAGGTTATCGGTATTCTGGGCGGTTATTCCGGTCTTATTCACGACAGAACCAGAAAGCTTACCGAGCACGATGTTGCCGATATTATTTCTAAGGGTGGCACAATGCTTTATTCCGACCGTTGTGACGAGTTCAAGACTGAGGAGGGCATGCAAAAGGCTATCGCTACCTGCAAAAAGCATAACATAGACGGCATTATTGCAATCGGCGGTGACGGTACATTCAGGGGCGCTACTGATTTGAGCATAAGGGGTATTCCTTGTATCGGAGTTTCCGGTACTATTGATAACGATATTACTGCAACCGATATTACTGTTGGCTATGACACAGCTATGAATACTGTTTTAAGCCTTGGTGATGCTTTGAGAGATACATCTGAGTCCCACGCGCGCTGCTGTGTAATCGAGGTAATGGGTAGAAACGCGGGCTATATCGCAATGGAAACAGGTCTTGCTCTTAATGCAATCGGCGTTGCCCTTCAGGAAATGCCCTTTGACAAGGAAGCCTTGTTTGCTAAGATGAAGAAGATGAGAGATTTGGGTCAGCGTAGCTTTATCGTTGTTGTTGCCGAGGGTATGGGCGGCGTGTTTAGCGAAAGCCTTACCAAGGAAATTGAGGCTGCAACAGGTATTGAATCAAGATTTATCCGCCCTGCACATATCGTTCGCGGCGGTATCCCAACTCTTGCTGACAGATGCTTTGCCGCTAAGTGCGGTTACAAGGCTGTTCAGGTTCTTTTGGCTGGTCAGAGTGATGTTGTAATTTGCTCAAGGCACGACAAAATTGTTCCTGTTGATATTAAGTGGGCGCTTATTGTTGACAGAATGTATAAGAACAAGCTAAAGGACGGCGACCTTGATGCATTCACTCCTGAGCAGATTGAGGAAATGAAAGCACTTTGCGCTGAAAGACGTGCTTACTTTGAGGAAATGTACGAAATCGTTAACTCAGTTGGTTGCTAAATATAAATTGGGAGCAGATTTACGGTCTGCTCCCTTTATTTATCTAATATATTATCATATGCAAACATTTACATATTTAAATATTATGCTGACGTTTCTCCATTCTTTTCCAATTTATAAAGCCGTAAAGATCATTTATCAAGAACATTACAAAGCACAAAATCATAGGGATATATGCTGTATTCTCAATTGATGCAAGCACCCACAGCACAATAAGCACAACGTCATTGAGCGCATAGCCTATTGCATAATAAGGGCTACGCATAAAGGTCATATATGCGGCAACAAAGGAGGTTGTTACCGAAATTGTGCTGAACACCATATTGGTTGTATTCAGTGCGCCTAAAATGAAATAGAAGGCAACTGTAACAATTACGGCTAAAATAACCATAAGGGCAACTTGCCATTTGCTCATTTTATTTACCTCTACCTCACGTGTGCCCTTGTTCGGGTGGCGCAGCCAAGAAATTACTGACATTATCGCCATTGGCGCTGACATACCAAGGTATGTAATCACCTCACCGTAGTATTTAAAATGGATAGAGATTATACCGTAGAAAGCAGCGAAAACAACAATCAATATTTGCCCGATAACATACCCCTTTGCAACAAAAATCAAGGCTGTCACTCCAATTAACGAGGCGCAAAGGGTTAAATAGTCCCTGTCCGGGGACAGCAAAAATGAAAAGGCAACCACAACTACCGAGGTAAGCCACAGTATAAGCTCGAATTTATTTAAGTCTTTAAATGGATTTTTAAATTTCATATTTCTCCTTAACAATATTAGATTTGAGGGGGGGTGTTCCCCCAGTCTTACAAAAAGCGCATTTGATTGATAAATAAAAAACACCGAGGTAGCGTATCTTCAAAGACCTAACGATACGCATATCTACCCGGTGGCAGTTATTTACACATTTATTGTACCACCAAAAGTCAAATTTGTCAACAAAATACTTGCAAAGAGCTATTTTTTGTGTTATACTAATTTAGCATTTTATTTGGAGAAGTACTCAAGTGGTCGAAGAGGCGTGACTCGAAATTTTGTAGTCACTTTGGAACCTCCCACCTTAAATCCCTTGATTTATAAGGGTTTTCCGCAGTTCAA
>SVRE01000031.1 GCA_015065005.1 Oscillospiraceae bacterium | reverse complement strand
ACCAAATAAAATAGCCTCACGTCAAGCTTTCATACTCCTTCCACCGTCACAGACGGTCCCCCCCCTCAACGATGGAGGCACTAACGGAAGAAAACCTACGCGGAGAGCTCACCAAATAAAACAGCCTCACATCAAGCTTTCATGCTCCTTCCACCGCCACAGACGGTCCCCCTCCCTCAACGATGGAGGCACTAACGGAAGAAAACCTGCGTGGAGAGCTCACCAAATAAAATAGCCTCACGTCAAGCTTTCATACTCCTTCCACCGCCACAGACGGTCCCCCTCCCTCAACGATGGAGGCACTAACGGAAGAAAGCTTGTGCGAAGAATTGGCAAAACAGTAAAAAGCCGACCACGTGGTCGGCTTTTTATTAAAAATCGTGCCTAAAATTAACGCAAACGCCCCTTTTTTCATAAACAGAAATTATCTCTTCTATTTTCCAAAAGCAATCCTTATCACTTAGGCTGTCATCCTCTAAAATAGACTTGATTTTGTTTAAAGCAACATAGCACCTAAGTTCAAAGGGCTTAGTAATGCTTTCTTCTTCAATCGACTGTTCAATGTTTTGTTTTATTTGTTCCCACAATTCCATGTTTTTCTCCTTACATTTATTTATGGGGGTTATATCCCCTTAATAATTTAGTTTATAACCCCCATAATATTAATTGTCAAGATGGAGGTTGTTAAAAATGATTGTTTTTGATAAATTATGGTTACAAATGAAGCAAAAGGGCGTGTCAACATACAAGTTGCGTGAAGAATGTGGGATTGATAGCAAAACCATTCGTAGACTAAAGGCAAACAAAAATATCGAAACTAAAACCTTAAATAAGCTATGTAACGTATTAGATTGCAAAATTGAAGATATTATGGAATTTATTCCTGAATAAAGCAAAAAAGCCGACCACGTGGTCGGCTTTTTATATATTTCTTAGTCTTTCAAGTAATTTTTCAAAATTGCTTGGCAAGTCACATTCAAAGGTTACAATTTCCTTGGTGCGTGGGTGGGGGAAGGACAAGATCTTTGCGTGCAAAATTTGTCCGTCAAGCAATGATTTATTATTCTTTTCAAAGGTGGTTTTACCGCCACCGTAAACCTCATCACCTATGATTGGGTGGCCTATGTAGCTTGTATGGACTCTGATTTGATGGGTGCGCCCCGTTTCAAGCTGAAAGCGCGCGTAGGTAAAGGACGGGTATTCCTCAATCACCTCATAGTGGGTAATTGCCTCACGCCCTCCATATACAACAGCCATTTTTTTACGGTCAATAGGGTGGCGTGCAATGGGCGCGTTTACTGTGCCGTTATTTTCCTTAAAATGCCCCACAACTATTGCGTGATATACCCTCTTTATGCCGTGGTCCTTTAAAAGTGACGACAAAAACACGTGGCTTTCATCATTTTTTGCTACAACCAAAAGCCCGCTTGTGTCCTTATCAATTCTATGTACAATCCCCGGGCGGATAACACCGTTAATACCGGAAAGTGAACCCTTACAATGGTACAAAAGGGCGTTTACAAGAGTTCCGCTTTCGTTACCCGGTGCGGGATGCACAACCATACCCGAGGGCTTGTTAATAACTATAATGTCATCATCCTCAAAAACAATATCAAGGGGGATATTCTCCGCCTCAACATTCAGCTCCTTGGGCTCCTGCTCCTCTATCTCTACTATATCATTTTCACGCAGACGGTAATTTTTATTCTCCACCTTGCCGTTTACGGTGACAAGCCCCTCTTCAATAAGGGTCTGAGCGCTTGAACGGGTGGTGCCTAATTCCTCAAAAACGTACACGTCTAAGCGTTTTTTCACATTTTCACTGCTTATTTTCATTTTTCTGCTTTTTTTCCTTTGACTCCTTGGCGATATCCAGAATAAGGGCAAGAATAACAACCCCTGCGCCTATGCAAACAAGGGCATCTGCCACGTTAAATATCCATTTCCAGAAATCGAGCATACGAAAATCTATCATATCCACAACAAAGCCATATGCGGTTCTGTCAATCATGTTTCCGACACCGCCGCTGATAATCATAGCAAGGCCGACCTTCAAGGTCATTCTCTCGCGGCAGAAGCCGAACAGGTATATGCCAATACCTATAATTGCAACCGTGGAAGTAATCATAAATATCCATCTATGCTCACTAAGCATACCGAACGCCGCACCCTCATTCTGAATATAAGTAATGTTAAAAACGCCGGGTATTAGTTCAATACTTTGCCCAAGGTGCATCAGCTTTAACACAAGTATCTTTGTCAGCTGGTCAAGGGCGATTCCGCCCAGGATGATAGACACTAATGTAATTATTGTTTTTTTCATTATATTATCCTACCCTAAAAGTACAGCCAAATAGCTTAATAAATTTGACAAGCCGTTAACCAGCAATACTACAACTAAAAATGATAAATCAAGAGGGCAACGCCTTACCCACTCTATTCTATAAAGCAAATCTCGTACAGGTCTTAAAATCGGCTCTGTTACAGTATACGCAATACGGTACACAATTGACTCGCGGAAGGAGGGTACCCAGGAGCAAATTGCCCTGACAAGAAGCAACAAGTCGAATGCGTACAGAACACTGCTTAACAAATAAAAGATTATACCTATTCTCATTTTTTAAATATCGAAAAACTCGTCTTCGTCATCATTTGTTGTTTCAAATGTTTCTCCGCTTACGTCAACGTCATTGGGAGCAATACAATATGAATTTCCTGTTGCCTTTTTAATTGACACCCTCATACTGTAAGCTGCGCCGCTTATAAAATCTATCATTCTGCGGCCAAGGGCGCTTTCTACCTCTTCAAGGTTTAAAATAACTGTTTTGCCTGCACGAAGGTGGTCAACAGCAGGGAGAAGCTGCGCCATTGTCTTTGGCTTGAAAATTTTTAGCTCAAGTGAGTTACCCTCAAGGGTTGCCTTGGCTTCAACATCAACGGTTTCGCCCTCAACCTCGTATTCTTCAGCTTCCTTTTCTTCCTCTATTGCACCAAAATTGCTCTTTCTGAATCTTGAAAAAATTCCCATGATTAGTATTTCCTTTCACCAAATATTTTACTGCCCACCCTTACAAGATTGGCACCCACCTCAATTGCATAGGTGTAGCTTTCGCTCATTCCCATTGATAGTATTGCGTTTTTATCATCCTTAAAAATACTATCGAAAATTTCCTTGGTCAAGCCAAAGTATTTTAAGTATTCCTCACGGCTGTTGCACCTGGGCGCCATAGTCATAAGTCCGCGAACGCGAATGTTTGAAAATTCCGTTGCTTTTTTGTAAAAATCATACACGTCCTCGGGGAAAATGCCGCTTTTGTTTTCTTCCTTGCCGCTATTCACTTCTAACAAAACGTCCATTGTTTTGCCGATTTTGGCGGCTCTTTTATTAATCTCCTCAAGCAAGGAAATTTTATCAACAGAGTGTATTAAGCTAACCTTATCAATAATGTATTTTACCTTGTTTGACTGTAATGTGCCGATAAAGTGCAGCTCTGCCCTTTTATCATAGCCCTCATATTTTTCAGTAAGCTCATTTACCTTATTTTCCCCAATTAAATCAGCACCTAATTCCACAAGATAATTTATATCCTCGCAGCTTTGCATTTTTGTGGCAATAAGGAGCTTAACCTTGCCCTCTTTATCATATTTTCTTATATTCTCAAGGACATTTTCATAATTTTTCTTTAAAATCTCTTTATCCATTGAAGTCCCCCAATATTTCCATTGCCTTTTCCAAGGGGTTTTCCTTATCTACATATATTTTTTGGTAGCTTTTTTTCTTATTAAACCAAGTAAGCTGGCGCTTTGCATAATGGCGCGTTGCCATTTTAAGCTCAGCCACAGCCACGTCAACAGGGCACTGTCCAGTCACCGCAGGCAAAAGCTCCTTGTAGCCAATCGCTCCGCTTGATGTATATTTCGGGTCGAGCAAGCCGCCCTCATAAAGTCCACGCACCTCAAACATAAGCCCCTCCGCCATCATAATATCAACTCGGCGGTCAATGCGCCTGTACATTTCCTCCCTGTCCTCACAGGTCAAAAACAGCACGGTTGCATCGTAAGGAGGTTTCGTTTCCTTGGAGCGGCGGTCCCATTCGCTTTTGGTAACACCCGTGCACTTGTAAATTTCAAGGGCGCGTATTACTCTTTTTACATTGTTTGCGTGGGTTATCTCAGCACTTTCGGGGTCTATCTCCTTTAGCATATTATGTACGCTTTCGTTTCCGTTTTCCTTGGCGTAATTTTCAAGATAGCTCCTATATTCCTCATCCTTTGCGGTTTCACAGAAGGAGGGAATTTCAATTACACTGTCAAGGTATAAGCCCGTGCCGCCGCAGAAAATGGGTGTTTTGCCTCTCTTTTGTATGTCCGCGATTGCCTTTTTGGCAAGAGCGGCATAATCAGCGCAGGAAAAGCTTTCATTTGGCTCCTTTATGTCAACAAGATGATGCTTGACCTGTGCCATTTCCTCTCTTGTTGGCTTGGCAGTGCCAATATTCATACCCTTGTAAACCTGCATAGAGTCGCAGGAAATTATCTCTCCGTTATACCTCTTGGCAAGCTCAATTGCCAAGGCGGTTTTACCAACTGCCGTTGGCCCTACTATTGCTATTATTTTCATTTTTTCTCCAGTTAAAAGGTGTGGCCTCTTTTTGCATTTTCAATTTTTCATTCGCTCATTCGCTGAATTAGCTTCACATCGCCGATGTGTACAGTATATAAGATAATCGTAGGGGCGATTCACGAATCGCCCGTGGGTCATTCGTGAATGACCCCTACAAAATTTCTTTTATTCTATCAGCATATCGTCCCCCTACTCATAGGAAACGAGTATTTCTCCAGCTCATCAGGAGAATTCGTTGTTAGGCTAGGCGCACCACAGACCACAGATGATGGCAATCTTGCGATTGTCGAATTTGTGGTCGAGGAGCAACAACGCATCACGGCGAATTATTCGATGAGCATAGCGTCACCGAATGAGAAGAAGCGATATTTCTCCCTTACCGCTGTTTCGTACGCATCCATTATTCTTTCCTTGCCTGCCAAGGCTGACACCAGCATCAAAAGGGTGCTTTCGGGCAGGTGGAAGTTTGTAATTAAGCTATCAACCGCTTTAAATTTATAGCCGGGGTAAATAAAAATACCTGTTTCACCGCTCACCGCCTGAATTTCACCGTTTTCCGTAGCTACGCTTTCCAGAACACGGCAAGAGGTTGTGCCAACGGCAATTATTCTGCCGCCTGCTTTTTTTCTTTCATTTATAATTCTCGCATTTTCCTCTGTTACCGAGATGTATTCTGCGTGCATTATATGGTCTGTTATTTTGTCTGCCTTAACGGGACGGAATGTACCCAAGCCAACGTGAAGCATAACGGGCACGATTTTTATCCCCTTTGCTTCAATTTTCGCCATCAGCTCCTTGGTAAAATGTAACCCTGCGGTAGGTGCGGCGCTGGAGCCGTTTTCCTTGGCATACACCGTTTGGTATCTTTCCTTATCCTCAAGCTTTTTTGTAATATAAGGCGGCAGCGGCATTGAACCGATAATATTCAAAACCTCAAATATATTTGTGTACTTGCTTTCATCATAGCTGAACTCAACTATACGGTTACCGTCCTCAACAACCTCCAAAACTGTTGCTTCAAGAATATCGCCATAGCGGATTTTGCCGCCGATTTTGATTTTTTTGGCAGGGCGGAGCAAAACCTCCCATTGGTTCTGGGTTTTCTGCTTTAGCAAAAGTGTTTCTATTTTTGACGGTGCTGATACAAAATCCTCACCTTGCCTTACCTTTTCGCCCCAAATTCTTGCGGGGATAACACGGGAGTCATTAATTACAAGTGTATCGCCTTCCCTTAGATAATCAATTATATCATAAAAGTGCTTGTGCTCTATCTCCCCACTCTTTTTTAACACCAACAGTCGAGAGTGGTCACGCGGCTCCACAGGTGTTTGGGCAATCAGCTCCTCGGGTAAATTATAATAAAAGTCCTTAGTGGACAAATCTGTTTTAGGTAGCTCGTTTTTAATCATTGTGTCCTTTTGATTCCTTTAAGCATATAATATAGTACTCTATCTTATTATTTTATATTATTTTACAGCTTTTTTCAAGTACTTTTATGATTTTGGAGGAATTTAACCAATGGGCAGAAAAAAGAGCTTGTTTTTTGGCAGTGCAACAGCAATTATTACCCCCTTTAATGATGGGAATGTGGACTATCTCGCTTTTGGGGATTTAATCGAGCATCAGCTCTCAAACGGAACGGATGCAATTGTTGTTTTGGGCACTACGGGTGAGGCTTCCACCATCTACGAAAACGAAAGGAGCGAAATTATAACCTTTGCCAAGCGGAAAATCGGCGGCAGGGTGCCGCTTATTGTGGGCACAGGTTCAAATGCAACCTCAGTGGCGGTAAGATACACAAAAACGGCGGAAGCGCTTGGAGCAGACGGGTGCTTGGTTGTTTCACCGTACTATAACAAGGCAACGCCAAAGGGGTTAACCCAACATTACAAGGCTATTGCCAAAAGCGTTAAAATCCCCATTATTATGTACAATGTTCCCACCCGCACAGGGGTGAACATACCAATGGAGGTATACGGTGACCTACATAAAATTGAAAATATAGTGGGGGTCAAGGAGGCAAGCGGAAATTTAAGCTACATTTCCACCCTTATTGAAAAATATGGGGATTACTACGATGTTTACACAGGCTGCGATGAGCTTTTGCTGCCCACCCTTGCATTAGGCGGACACGGCGGTGTTTGTGTTGTCAGCAACATTGTCCCCAGCCATATGCACCAGCTATGTGCTGAATACAAGGCGGGCAATGTGGAAAAGGCAAGGGAAATACAGCTTTATCTGAATCCTTTAATTAAGGAAATGTTTGCAGAGGTTAACCCAATCCCGATAAAGACCGCCCTTAGCCAAATTGGGCTTTGTAAAAATGAATTCCGCTTGCCAATGTGCAAATCAACAAGAGATAAACAGATTGCGTCTATTCTTAAGAAGTATAATTTGATTTAGCACCTCATCCACCGCATTTTGATTGATTATAAAGACAAGGCTATTGATGTAACCAAAAAGGAGGCAAATTGCCTCCTTTTTAGGTTTTATTTGTTTGCCTCTAACTCATCAAGAAATGATTGATATGACATATCGCTTGGCATATTAAAATCCCCACGGGGGCTTAAAGAAACGGAGCCGATTTTGATGCCTTCCGGAGAGGCGGAGCGTTTAAACTGCTGTGTTACAAAGCGCTTGATAAACACGGTCAGCCATTTGTAAACTGTATCGCTGTCGAATTTGCCCTCAAATGCCTCAAGGGCATTTTTGTAAATTTGTGATGGCTTATACCCCCTGCCTGCAAAATTATAAAGGAAATAGTCGTGCAAATCGTAAGGGCCAACCAAATCCTCTGTTTTTTGCTCAATTTCTCCGTTTTCCTTGGCGGGTAAAAGCTCTGGTGACACAGGAGTGTCAAGAATATCAAAAAGAATTTCAGCCACACGTCCCCCACTGTTTTTGGCAAAATAGCCGACCACGTGTCGAACTAAGGTCTTTGGAATGTCGCTGTTTACGTTATACATAGCCATGTGGTCACCGTTGTAGGTTGCCCAACCAAGCGCCACCTCGCTTAAGTCACCTGTTCCCACAACTATACCGTTTGTATCATTGGCAACATCCATTAAAATCTGGGTTCTTTCTCTTGCCTGCGCGTTTTCGTAGGTTACGTTTCTTATGCTTTCATCGTGGCCTATATCCCTTAGATGTATTCTGGTTGCTTCAAGAATATCAATTTCCCTTAATGTAACACCAAGTGCATCACAAAGCTCTATTGCATTTGATTTTGTGCGCTTTGTTGTACCGAAGCAGGGCATTGTAATTGCAACTATATTTTTTCTGTCCCAATTAAGCAAATCAGCACTTTTCACCATTGCCAGAAGCGCCAAGGTAGAATCAAGACCGCCGGAAATACCCACAACCATTGTTTTTGAGTAAGTTGCGCGCAGCCTTCTTGCAAGGGCATTTGCTTGAATATTCAGTATTAAATCGCATCTTTCATCCATTTCCCCTTGATTATCAAGTACAAAGGGGGATGGGGAATTATTTGTCCACGCTCTCTTGCTCGGCTTTTCGCCATTTTCGGTTGAATTTATGTTAATTTCGCACACTGGGTCCGATGTTTTTTTGTCAAATGGCTTTTTTTCACATAATAAAATTCCATTTTGGCATATTAAATTGTGGGGTGAAAAAACACCATCTGTCGTGCTTTCCTCCTCGCTTGGATTACACATAGCAAAAACGCAACCGCTTTCATAGCTGATTTGCTTTGCTAAATCTGACCTATCCTGCGCCATTGTAACTGTTACAATATCCGCAGTTGGGTTTAAAATAAGGTTAGCTCCCTTTTCTACCAGCGCATAGATACATTCGCGTGCGTTACCCAAAACAGCTCCAATTCTTACGCTGCCGTTGAAAACGGGGATTACAAGCTCCGTACCGAAGCCGAGCTGTGTGCCAAAGGCTTCCATTATTTCAAAGTCACAGCTTGGTGTGTCGAATACCCTTATTTCTCCAAAAGGCGATTTTTTGGGCAGGGTGGATTTCGGCACTGCGCCGAGAATAACGCCCTTTTCTATTATCACCGCACAGTTGTATAGCTTGTCCCCGTGCTTAAAGGGCATGCCAACAACGGACACTGTGCTTGCTGTTGCTGTTTCGTTTGCTATTCTTACGATTTCGCGCTGGGTACTTTCCACTATTACAGGGCTTGATAGCATGTCGCGCAAGGAGTAGCCACACAGGCAAAGCTCCGGCAATAAAAGCACATTTACCCCTTCCCTGTCTGCTTCCTTTATCTCATTAATGATTAAATCTGCATTGTACGATACGTCACCCAGCTTAATGCTTGGGGATGCGCACTTTATTTTAACTAAGCTCTTGTCCATGGTAAGCTCCTTAAAAAATTTACAAAAAGACTTGAAATTATTGTTCTTTTATTATATTATATAATCACAAACGTAAAAATTCAAGGTTAAAGGAGAAATTTTTATGAATATAAGTGACAGACACTTAACAATGCTTTGCGACTTTTATGAGCTAACTATGGCGAGGGGATATTTCCACTCAGAGATTAAAGACAAAATTGCCTACTTTGACGTGTTTTTCAGAAAAGTGCCTGACGGTGGCGGATATGCCATTGCCGCAGGACTTGAGCAAGTTATTGAATATATAAAATCAATTAAGTTTGAAAACAGCGATATTGAATACCTTCGCTCAAAAAAGCTTTTCGATGAGGATTTTTTGACATATCTTTCCACATTCCGCTTTACGGGAGATATCTGGGCTGTGCCTGAGGGTACAGTAATTTTCCCTAACGAGCCTATTATGACTGTGCGCGCTCCTGCTATGGAGGCACAGTTCATTGAAACATTTATTCTTTTAATATTTAACCACCAGTGCCTGGTTGCCACAAAGGCATCAAGAATTGTACGTGCAGCACAGGGCCGCGCGGTTTCCGAATTTGGCTCACGTAGGGCACACGGACCGGATGCCGCGATTTACGGCGCGCGCGCTTCCTACATTGGCGGATGCAATTCAACAGCCTGCACATTGTCAGACATAATGTTCGGTGTGCCTGCAGGTGGCACTATGGCCCACTCCTGGGTGCAGATGTTTGACACTGAGTATGATGCGTTCAAGGCTTATTGCCAGCTTTACCCGAACAATCCTACACTTTTGGTTGACACATATAATGTGCTTGAAAGCGGCATTCCAAACGCAATCAAGGTATTTAAGGAGGTTCTGACCGAGGAGCAAAGGCAGAATTGCGCTATCCGTCTTGACTCAGGTGACATTACCTACTTAACAAAGAAAATAAGGAAAATCCTTGACAACGCAGGGCTTACAAAGTGCAGAATTACCGTTTCCAACTCTCTTGACGAGTATATTATCCGTGACATCCTTATGCAAGGCGCGCAGGTTGATGCCTTTGGTGTAGGTGAACGAATGATAACCTCAAAGAGTGAGCCTGTTTTCGGCTGTGTTTACAAGCTGAGCGCCGTTGAAAACGAGGGTGGAGAGATTGTTCCTAAAATCAAAATCAGCGAAAATATAATAAAAATCACTAACCCTGATTTTAAAAAGCTTTACCGCTTCTACTCCAAGGACACAGGAAAGGCAGAGGCTGATTTAATTACAGTGCATGATGAGGTTGTCAATCCAAACGAACCATATGAGCTTTTCGACCCTGAGCACGTTTGGAAAAGAAAGGTTATGGAAAACTATGACCTGCGTGAGCTTTTAGTACCTATTTTCAAAAACGGTGAGTGCGTTTATGAGTCCCCCTCCGTTTCCGAAATCCGTGATAATTGCAAGCGCGAGCTTGAGTCCATGTGGGATGAGGTTTTAAGATTTGAAAATCCACACAATTATTACGTTGACCTGTCCCAAAGGCTTTGGGATGAAAAGCATAACCTGCTTAAGAAAAGACACAAATAATTAGAGTGCTTAAAGCACATAGATAGGATTTAATTTGAAAAATTTAAGAATACTTGCTCTCGGGGACATTGTTGGACCAAGAAGCGTAGAATATTTAAAAAAGAACTTGTGGAAAATCCGCAAATACAACAAAATTGACTTCGTTGTTGCAAACGGGGAAAACGCAAGCGATCCAAACGGCATTGACAAGCAAACGGCAGAAACCCTTTTCGACAGCGGAGTTGACGTAATTACAACAGGCAACCACATTTGGCGAAAGCCGGGGGTGTTTACCTATCTTGATGATACGGCAAATATTTTGCGTCCCCTTAACTTTCCAAGCGCCAACCCGGGCCATGGGGATACAGTTGCTGACGTAAACGGATACCGTGTGCTAGTTATGAATGTACTGGGGCAGGCGTATATGGATTCATCCTCCTCACCATTTGAGGCGGTTGGAAAATGCCTTGAAAGAAATGCGGGCAAATATGATTTTGCCATACTTGACATACACGCAGAGGCAACAGGAGAGAAAAAGGCTATTGCCTATGATTTTGCCGAGGACGTGTCTGTAATTTTCGGCACGCATACCCACGTGCAAACTAATGATGCCCAGATTTTAATGGGCAGATGCGGATATATAACCGACCTTGGTATGTGCGGAGATAACGACAGCATTTTAGGCGTTAGCAAGGTAGCGGTTATCCACAAAATGAAAACAAAAATGATGTCAAGATTTGATTTTGCCGAGGGCGGTGAGATTGAATGTGACGGTGCAATTTTTGAAATAAACACAAATAATTGGCAGTGTCAGAGTTGTCAAGCAGTAAAATTTACAGGAGAAATATTATGATTACAAGTGAGCTTTTAAAATACGTTAAAGAAGGCAATTTAGATGCAAAATTGGCGCTTATTTACGGTGAAGAAAATGTTGAAAATCAAAGAAAAAGATATATAGAGGCAATTTCTGATTTTGCAAGCGTTTACGGTGAGTGCGATACCTGCCTTTTTTCCGTTCCCGGCAGAAGTGAAATTTCCGGTAACCACACAGACCACAACCACGGCAAGGTGCTTGCCGGCTCTATTAACCTTGACATTATCGCCATTGCATCAAAGACAAATGACGGTGTTATCAGGATAAAAAGCAAGGGTTTCCCGGAGGATGTAATTGACACAAATTCATACACGTCCCCCAACGAAAATGACTTTTTCAAGTCCGGTGCGCTTATTGCAGGTATGGCAAAGGCGTTTGATAATGCGGGATACAACAAGGGCGGATACATAGCTTATACTACATCTAATGTGTTCAAGGGCTCAGGCCTTTCCTCCTCTGCCGCATTTGAGGTAATGGTTGGTAACATCCTTAACTATTTCTATAATGACGGTAAGGTTGAAAACACTGAAATTGCAAAAATGGCACAGTATTCCGAAAACGTATTCTTCGGTAAGCCTTGCGGACTTATGGACCAGATGGCTTGCGCTGTCGGCGGCTTTGTTTACATCGACTTTGAGGATACAAAGAACCCTGTTATTGAAAAAATTCCATTTGACCTGAGCGCACAGGGTTATGCCCTTTGCATCGTTAACACAGGTGGCAACCACGCAGACTTAAATGACGACTATGCCTCCGTTCCTGCGGAAATGAAGAGCGTAGCAAAATACTTTGGCAAGGAATATCTGAGACAGCTTACAAAGGCTGACGTTTTGGACAATATCCAAGCTTTGAGAGAAAAGGTTGGCGACAGAGCTATTTTACGTGCTATTCACTTCTTCAATGAAAACGAAAGAGTTGCAACACAGGCAGAGGCGCTAAAAAACGCTGATATCGCTAAATTCTTTGACTTTGTTAAGCGTTCAGGACGTTCCAGCTTTATGTACCTTCAAAACGTGTTCACCACAAAAAATGTACAGGAGCAGGGCCTTTCCTTAGCTCTTGCCATTACTGACTCAGTTTTAAGCGGCAAGGGTGCTGCCCACAGGGTACACGGCGGCGGCTTTGCAGGTACAATTCAAGCTTTCGTACCCTTTAAGCTTGTTGAGGAATACAGACAGGTTATCGACTCTGCCTTTGGCAAGGGCGCCTGCCATGTATTGAGAATCCGTCCTGACGGTGCTATCAAGGTGCTTTAATGATAAGCGCTTACACGCTTTTTTCAGGCTCCGGTGGTAACTCAATTTACATAAAAAACGAGAATACCAAAATTCTGATTGATGCTGGCAAAAGCTGCGGCGCTATTGAAAAATCCTTAAACGCCCTTGGCACAACGCTCAGGAGCATTGACGGTATTTTCATAACCCACGAGCATTCTGACCACACCGCAGGGCTTGAAATTATTTCCAAAAAATATCAAATTCCAATATATATGACCTCCCCTTCCTACGAAAATCACGTCAGGGGAGGGTCTTATCTTGAAAGGTTTGCCAAAAGTGAGGCTGTCACATTTGAAAAGACTGTTGGCTCCCTTTGTCTTTGCTCCTTCCCTGTTCCGCACGATAGCGCGCAAAACGTGGGCTACATTATACGTTCAAGTGATGATACCTTTGGTGTTGCCACTGATATTGGGCATCTGACAAGCACAATTGCGGATAATTTATCCCAATGCAATAAGGTGATTGTAGAATCCAACCACGATATAAAAATGGTGGAAAACGGCCCTTACCCAAGATTTTTAAAGGACAGGATTTTATCCCCGAACGGGCACCTTTCAAACGATAAATGTGCAGCGTTTGCAGCTTTTCTTTGCGACAAGGGAGTAAAGGAATTCACCCTTGCCCACCTAAGCCAGGAAAACAATTTACCAAAGCTGGCTTACGAGACTGTAAGAGATCAGCTTACTGCCTGCGGTTTTGAGGATGTTCCATTAAAGGTTGCCTTTGCCGATATTACGGTTTGCGCAACAGATGGTAACAGCTATCCGTATCCAATCAGAAAATGAGGTTTGTATGTCAAATTTTCAAGAAAAATTAATTTCCGTTGCTAACAGAAACGAAGCGACAAAAAATTTAATAAACGAAAAAAATGCGCCTCTTTTTGAAAAGCTTTGCGCCCATATGTTAGAGGTGAACAAAAGCCTTAACCTGACTGCCATTAAAGATGAAGACGGGGTGATTTTGAAGCACATTGTTGATTCAAGCGCCTGTGTACCTTACATTAACAGCAGTGCGCGCCTGTGTGACATTGGCTGCGGTGGCGGCTTTCCTACCCTTGTAATTGGTATTTTACGCGGGGACGTGTCGATTTTAGGCGTTGACAGTGTTACAAAAAAGGTAAAATACGTTGAAGATACCGCTGCTTTTTTGGGCCTTGAAAATGTAACCGTGTCGAACGCGCGTGCAGAGGAAATGGGACAGGACAAGGGCTTGCGCGAAAGCTTTGATATAGCAACCGCGCGTGCAGTTGGCCGCTTGAATTTGATTTGCGAGCTTTGCTTACCACTTGTCAAGGTTGGGGGCAAATTTCTGGCTATGAAATCCCTCAGCGCGGGTGAGGAATTAAAGGAAGCCAAAAGAGCCATTGAGCTTTTGGGTGGATTGGTTGAAGAGGTAAAGGAATACAGCCTTACTGACGGACAGGAAACTGTTGAAAGAACTATTATAGTGATAAGGAAGGTTAAGTCCACACCGCCTATTTACCCAAGAAACAACTCCCAAATTGCAAAAAAACCGTTATAAACAAGAATTTCAAAGGGGTGAAGCATATATTCGCTCCTTTTTATATAAAATTACAGTGGATTTAACAATTTATTCACAATTATATGATACAATAAATTATATTTTTCCGCTTTAAAGCGCTAAAGTGCAGCCGCAGTACACTGTGGCTAACCACTTGGAAGGGAGCCAAAATGGCAACAGTAAAAAAAGAGTTAACTAAATTGACTCCGCAGCTTATGTCATATGTTGACAAATGCTCTATGAACACAACCATTGACCATGAGCTATACACAAAATATAATGTAAAGAGGGGCTTGCGTGACGTTGACGGTAAGGGCGTTGTGGCAGGTCTTACGGAAATTTCCGAAATCAATGCGTTTTTAAACTGCGGCGAAAGTAAAATTCCTTGTGACGGTGAGCTTTACTATCGCGGAGTTAATATACAAGAGCTTGTTGGCGGTTTTTTGGCTGACGACCGCTTCGGCTTTGAGGAGACAATTTATCTTCTTTTATTCGGCTCCTTGCCCACCAAGGAGGAGCTTGCTGATTTTGACAGTCTGTTGAAAAAATACAGGAGCTTGCCAAAGAATTTCGTACGTGACGTGCTTATGAAGGCAAGCGGCAAGGATATGATGAACGTGCTTGCACGTAGTGTTTTGACCCTTTATTCCTATGATGACAAGGCAGATGACACATCTATTCCAAACGTGTTGCGCCAATCCTTACAGCTTATTTCTGAGCTTCCGCTCCTGGCTGTTTATGCATACAGAAGCTACGAATATTACGAAAAGAAAAAGAGCCTGATTATCCGCCGCCCAAAGAGTGATTTGTCTATTGCGGAAAATATACTTTATATGCTCCGCAAGGATGGAAAATTTTCTCCCTTGGAGGCAAAAATCCTCGACCTTGCCCTGGTTTTACACGCTGAGCACGGTGGCGGTAACAACTCCACATTTACAACCCACGTTGTAACATCCTCAGGCACGGATACATATTCCGTAATTGCAGCATCTCTCGGCTCACTTAAGGGTCCTCGCCACGGCGGTGCTAACGTTAAGGTTGTGGACATGATTGATGATATAAAGAAAAATGTAAAGGATTACACTGACGAGGAGGAAATCAAGGCCTACCTTGTTAAAATTCTTAACAAAGAGGTATTTGACGGCAAGGGCCTTATCTACGGTATGGGACACGCGGTTTATTCCTTGTCCGACCCACGTGCTACCGTTTTCCGCGGATTTGTTGAAAAGCTTTCCCGTGAAAAGGGCTTGGAAAAGGATTATCTCCTTTGCTCCACTATTGAAAAGCTTGCCCCCGAAATTATCGCCAAGGAAAGAAAGATTTATAAGGGCGTTGCCGCCAATATCGACTTTTACAGCGGATTTATCTACAATATGCTTGGCTTACCAAGGGAATTGTTTACTCCTATCTTTGCAATCTCTCGTATTGCAGGCTGGAGCGCACACCGCATGGAAGAATTGCTTTTAAACGGGAAGATTATCCGTCCGGCATATCAAAATATCTCTCCAAGGGCAAAATACGTACCTATCGAGGAAAGATAAGAGAAAGCACCTAATCCATCAGGCTTTGCCTGCCACCTTCTCCCGCCGGAGAAGGCACTCCAAAGGGCAAAATACGTGCCTATTGAGGAAGATAAAAACATTAGCCACCACTCTACTATACGTGGTGGCTTTTTGCTATTGAAAGTATACATTTTGTACACTATTAACAAAAATATAATATTTTAAAAATTATTTTGTGCAAAGTGCTTGATTATTTATATAATATATGGTAAACTTTAGTTGTCGAAAAATATTTTGTTCCTAAGGAGGACTTTATGAAGAAATTACTCATTGTTTTGGCGGTCATGGCGGTTATGATGACGCTTTTGACTGTTTCAATTAACGCAGAAGATTTGGTTATTTCAAAAGATCATATTGAAAGTATAACACCTGCCGGCATCGAAGGTGGACAGCGCGGTGATGTTTATCAAATGTTTGACGGAAACATCAATTGTGCAGGCGGTTGGTATCCGGGCAACTGTTGGGCAGGTCCGACAGGCTCAACTGCAACTGTTATTTTCATTGATGAGTACAAAATCAATTCTGTAGTTTTCTACGGTTGGTCAAACTGGAACGGATTTTCTGTTACATTTTATGATGCTGAAGGCACAGAAACCGCTAAATACTTTAACGGTGGATATCAGGTTATGGACGGTTCCCCGACTGACTTAGAAATATCCGATATCAAAGCAAAAACAATGGTTGTTAAAACAGAATCCGCAAAGGGCATTGGTAATATGTCATTTACCGAGTTTGTAATCAATGCTACCCACGAGCATAATTATTCCAAGGTTCAATCTGTTATAAGCGAAGCTACCTGCTCATTACCCGGCTCTGCTGTTTATGAATGCGTTTGCGGCTTGACAGAGACAAAGGAAATTCCTGCAACAGGTGAGCATTCCGATCCCGTGGAAACTGTAATATTCAGAGACGGCTTTGGCAAGCCCGGCTTTAAGGGTACTGTTTGCAAAACCTGCGACACACAGGATGTGGTTGTTGAGGAAATCGGCGCTTTGTTCAATTTGCTTGGCTATTCCGTTTGCACATTTGGTGACCACGGTATTCAGCTTGGCGTTGGCATAAATTATGACAATATGGCTAAGTACACTGAGCTTACAGGCAATGCTATACAGTTCGGCACAGTTGTTGCTTCCAGAAACACCTTAGCTGAGGGCAATCCAATTTTGATAGGCGAGAGTGGACTTGAGGCTGTAAACGATAAGATTTTAATGAAGGATCTTACCAACTCAGAGTACTTACTGATCAACAGCAAGCTTACCTTTGACAGCAGCTTTGATGATACACAGTTAATCTTAGCTGTTTATGTTTGCATAGGTGATGCAATTCATTATCTTGGCGAGGGCACAACATATAATGTAGTTACAGTGTCCTACAACGAGCTTGCAAATCCAAGCTAATTCTTAATATTTAAAGGCTGTTTTTACTGAAACAGCCTTTTTATTATGTCAAATTCAGGCGTTTTTTGCAAAAAAACACCCTTTTTTCACAAAACATTCACATTTATGTTGACAAATGCATAAAAATACAGTAAAATAGAGAAAGAGAAAACAATTTCTCGAAAAATTCATTTGAAGGAGAATTTTTATGAAATTTATCGGTAACTTTTTCTGGTTCTTTCTAACAGGACTTTACTCATCTATTGTTTGGTTCTTGTTAGGAATTGTATGGTGCATTACCATTATCGGTATCCCATTTGGTAAGCAGTGCTTTAAGCTTGCTAAGCTCTCACTCTTCCCATTTGGTAAGGTAGTTGAACGTTCATTCAGCTCCCACCCAATCGCCAATATTATTTGGTTCATTTTCGGTGGTTTCGGTTTGATGCTCAGCTTCTTCTTTGCCGGTGTTGTTTGGTGTATCACCATTATCGGTATCCCATTTGGTAAGCAGTGCTTCAAGCTTGCTAAGCTTGCTGCATTCCCATTTGGTGCAAAGATACTCAGCGCTGCCGAGGCTAAGGCTGCCGCTGCGCCTGCACCTGCTGCTGCGCCTGCTACAGAAGCATAATAAAAACAGCTTTAGCGCCCTGCCAAAAGGCAGGGCGCTAATTGTATATAGAAAAGTGCATCTGCCATAAAACAGGTGCGCCAACTCTATTCGCCTGCGGCGAGTGATATGCACGACCTGCGTGATATTGTCTGCGGCAGTGGTATGCGCTACGCACGTTTGATATTACAAAGCGAATAGAATATCACGCCGAGCTGTGCGTGGCATATCACTAAAAAGCTTTACCGCTCGACACTACACAAAAAGGTGTAACACACTATACCTTGCAGGGCAAGGAGCGTAAAAAAGAAGCACAGACGAAAATGTCAGTACTCCTTTGTTGTGTTGCGGTTAGTAAAATCTGCTTTATGATAGGTATCCCATTGGTGTCATTTGCTTGACTCCGTGTAAGGTGGATTCTCGACACGCGAGGCTTTTGCCCGCGCCTTTTCCTTGCAAGCAGACATCGGCTTTGGGCAAAAGAGCGAACCACATTCTTGTCCACAAGGACAAGAATGTGCACCGAAGACCATCCCCCACCACAAAAAAAGGACACCGTTTGGTGTCCTTTACTTATCTTAGTGAACATAGCTAAAGGTGGATTCTCGACACGCGAGGCTTTTGCCCGCGCCTTTTCCTTGCAAGCAGACATCGGCTTTGGGCAAAAGAACGAACCACATTCTTGTCCATAAGGACAAGAATGTGCACCGAAGACCATCCCCCACCACAAAAAAAGGACACCGTTTGGTGTCCTTTTTTTGTGGTGGGGGATGGTGGATTCGGACCACCGAAGTCAGTGACAACAGATTTACAGTCTGCCCCCTTTGGCCGCTCGGGAAATCCCCCTTATTGTTGCAAGATTTGGAGCTGGCGAACGGAGTCGAACCATCAACCTGCTGATTACAAATCAGCTGCTCTGCCATTGAGCCACGCCAGCATATTATCTTGCAACGGTGATATTTTATCACATAAAAATCGTTTTGTCAATAGTTTTTTTAAAAAAATTTATTTTATTGATTTATTTAAAAATTCCTTTAGCTTTTCAAAGCTTTCCACGCTTATACAATGCTCTATTTTACAGCTGTCCTCATATGCGGTTTCCTCACTTACACCTAACGCCATCAGTGCCTTGGCAATTACCAAATGCCTTTCATAAACGGATTTGGCAATTTCCATCCCCTTTTCGGTAAGGTCAAGAAATCCGTTTTCGTCAACGGTAACATAACCCTCCTCACGGAAATTTTTCATAGCTACGCTAACGCTTGGCTTAGAAACACCCAAATCATTTGCCACATCTATACTTCTTACATTTCCCTTGGCTTTTTTTATTGACAAAATCGCCTCAAGATAGTTTTCAGCCGATTCCTTAATTATCATTAGCGCACCTCCGTAAAATTCATTATATCTATTCTATCACAAATTATGCGCTTTGTCAAATTATTATTTTCTTAAGCAAATGGCGGGAGCAAGCCCCCGCCATGCATTTTTTGTTTGAAGATAAACCAGCCTGACTATTTTACCTGATAGCCCTGCTCCTTAATTACCTCTCTTACCTTGTCAAGATCGCACTGACCAAAGACGGTAACAGTATTTTTCTTGTGGCTTGGCACAGCAGAGGTAACACCTTCTACAGTCTCAACAGCCGCCTTTACACGTGCCTCACAGTGTTGGCACATCATGCCCTCAACCTTTAAAATTACTCCTGCTTCCTTTTTTGCGAATAACATTTCCTTGTTCTCCTTATCTAATTTTACTAAATTTAATCTTAACGCATTTGTCACAACGCAAAAGCTGGACAGGCTCATTGCAAGGGCGCCAAACATGGGGTTCAATTCCCAGCCTAAAAGCGCAATAAACGCGCCTGCTGCCAAGGGTATTCCGATTATGTTGTAAATAAATGCCCAAAACAGATTTTGATGTATATTGCCAAGGGTCGCACGGCTTAGCCTTATTGCCTTAACAACACCCATTAAGCTATTGTTAACAAGGACTACCTGTGCAGAATCAATGGCGATTTGCGTGCCCTGACCTATGGCAATTCCTATGTCTGCGCTTGTCAGTGCGGGGGCATCATTAATTCCGTCCCCAACCATAATAACGCCGCCCCGGGATTTCAGCTCCTTGACCACGCTTTCCTTGTCCTTTGGCATAACGTCAGAAACAATGGTGTCAACCCCGACAATTTTTCCGATTGCCTCAGCGCTGTTTTTGTTATCTCCTGTAAGCATAACCGTTTTTATGCCCATTGCTTTAAGCTCCGAAATAGCTTTGGTGCTATCTTCCTTTATTTCATCTCTCACTGCGATAACGCCAATAAGCTTACCGTTTTTCGCAAAGAAAAGGGGGGTTTTGCCTTCGCTTGACAAGCGATCAAATTCAGCCTTGCCCTTGTCTCCCACTATGCCGGAAATGTGCTTATAGCTACCGCCAACCAGCTCCTCCCCGTCAATTTTACAGGAAACACCGCTGCCTGACAATACCGCAAAATCACTTGTTTCCTTTGGTGTAATGCCCATTTTTTCAGCCTTATCTATGATTGCCTTAGCCAATGGATGCTCGCTCTTGATTTCCAATGAATATGCGTATTCCAAAAGCTGATTTTCGCTTATTCCAAATGGAATTACGTCTGTAACCTGTGGCTCACCCTTTGTTATAGTGCCTGTTTTATCAAGGACAACTATTTTTGCCTTACCCGCATTTTCAAGGGCAGTTGCATTTTTGAAAAGAATTCCGCGCTTTGCCCCCACGCCGTTGCCAACCATTATGGCAACAGGAGTTGCAAGACCCAAGGCACACGGGCAGCTGATAACAAGAACAGAAATTCCCCGCGCCAAGGCATAGCCAAAGCCATTTCCCACTATCAACCAAATAATGAATGTAATTATTGCGATTGTAATAACAACAGGTACAAACACACCGCTTACCTTATCTGCCACACGTGCAATAGGTGCCTTTGATGCGGCAGAGTCGCCAACTGTCTTTATAATCTCGCTTAAAACTGTTTTTTCACTTGATGTGTCCGCCGCACACTTAATGTATCCCGATTTTGATGCGGTGCCTGCATAAACCTTATCGCCCACCGCCTTATCAACGGGCATGCTCTCCCCCGTCAAGGCTGACTCATTTACCGCCCCTGCACCGTCAACAACTGTGGCGTCAACAGGGATTTTACCCCCTGCCTTTACTATAAACAAATCACCTTTTTTAAGCTGAGAAGCATCAATTTCTATTTCCTTACCGTCCCTTATTACGGTAGCTGTCTTTGGCTGAAGCTCCATTAATGATTTAAGCGCATTGGTTGTCTTGCCCTTGGAATAAGCTTCCAGCATTTTACCAACGGTAATAAGCACAAGTATCATTCCTGCCGACTCAAAATAAAGGTCGTGGAGTAAATGATGTCCCTTTGTCATTAAAAACAGGCACACCACGCTATATCCATAGGAAACACCTGAGCCTAAAGCCACTAAGGTGTCCATATTGGGTGCACCCTTGATAAGCCCCTTAAAGCCGTTTATAAAGAATTTTTGGTTTATTATAAGCAAAATACCGCTTAATATCATTTGCAAAAGACCTACGGCTATTTGGTTATTTTCAAAAAAGCTTGGCAGCGGAAAGTCCCACATTGTGTGACCCATTGACACGTACATTAAGGCAATTAAGAAGCCTATTGAATAAACAAGCCTACGCCTTAATTTCGGCGTTTCTGTGTCCTTTAACGGCTCGTCAACCTTAGTATTGCCCTGCTTTTCGCCCTGTAAGACGGCACCATATCCGGCACCCACAACCGCGGATATTATATCCTCACTGCTTGCTGTACCCTTTACATTCATTGAATTGGTAAGCAAATTAACCGCGCAGGACTCAACGCCCTTAACTCCGTTAACTGCCTTTTCCACCCTTGCAACACAGGCGGCACAGCTCATACCCGTTACACTGTATTTTTCCATATTTTCCTTTCAAAATTGCGTTGTATACTCTTCTGTATAAATATCTATATATAATTATACCACCAAAGCGCCTTTTGTCAACAAAGCAAGCGTAAAATATTTTTACCGCTTTACAAAAAATGGGAAACGTGGCACCGTTAAGCGCCACGTTTTTGTTTTATTTGTCTTGCTCGTTGTCCTTTGCGCCACAGCCGCAACCGCAGCTACCGCATTTGCCTGAGCAGCTTTTACTATCGGGGCAGCCGATACATTTTTTGCCGCTTTTCTTGGCATAAATTATGTATGCCAGCGCTCCGCCAACGATAGCCACAATTACAGCTATAGAAATTGCAAGCTCCATTATGCACCTACCTTACTGTTTACGGATGAATTGCTTTTTCCTTCAAGCTTATATTCATCCTTTAATGTCTTTTGTCTTTTGATTATGAGCCATGTAAGGATTCCTGCAAAAATACCAACGATAAGCCAGCCAACAATAGGCATCCAAACAGAGCCAAACTTAGCGCTTGTAAATACAGTTGCAAAGAAGTTTACAATAAATCCAACGGAATAACCAATGCCAAGCTGCAAGCCAATACCTGCAAAGAGCCATTTTTTGCTTTTCATTTCAGAATTCATAGCACCAATTGCCGCAAAGCAAGGAGGGGAGAACAAATTGAACATAAGGTATGCAAGAGCCGCGCCCTTTGAAATTGCCATGATTCCTGCAACCTCAGCGCCTGCGCCTTCAAGCATTGCAAGCTCTTCAGTATCAATAAAGTTTTCAAGTCCAACGAAGCATACTGCAAGAGTACCTACTACGTTTTCCTTTGCAATAAAGCCTGTAATAGCTGCCGCAGCAAGCTGCCAAGCAACAACACCTACAATTGGAGCGAATATATATGCGAATGGAGTTGAGATTGAAGCAAGAATTGAATCAGATGCATCCTCAACAGGCTTAAATGACCAGGTAAAGCTTTGCATCAATTGAACTACAAAGTTACATACAAGAATAATTGTACCAGCCTTAACTATATAAGCCCATCCACGGAGAAGCATTGACTTGCAAGCACCAAGCACACTTGGCGCCTTATATTCCGGAAGCTCCATAACGAAGAATGACTTTCTGTTCTTATGACCTGTCAAAAGGTTTACAAGCAAAGCACCACAAAGGATAATTGCAAGGCCCATAAAGTACATAAGAGGTGCTACCCACCAAGCGTTATCAAAGAATGCGCCTGCGAAGAGTGCAATAACAGGAAGCTTTGCGCCACAAGGCATAAACGGTGTAAGCATCGCTGTCGCTCTGCGCTCTCTCTCATTTCTGATTGTACGGCAAGCCATAACGCCCGGAATTGCACAGCCTGTACCGATTACGAATGGAATTACGGATTTTCCGCTAAGTCCAACCTTTTTAAAGATTGGGTCAAGAACTACTGTTGCCCTTGCCATATAACCGCAATCCTCAAGAAGTGCGATTAAGAAGTACATTACCATAACCAGCGGCAAGAAGCCAACAACAGCACCAACACCGCCGATAATACCGTCAACAATTATTGAGGAAACTACCGGTGGTACATTTTCAAGCCAGCCGCCAACAACCTCGCCAAACCATTCAATCACGTTTACAAGGCCCCAAATATGATAGCCGTTTGACAAATCATATCCTTCAGCAATCCAAACACCCGGACCGGCTTGTGAAATCCAGAACACTGCAAAGATAATAACTGCAAAAATCGGAATGCCGAGCCACTTGTTTGTAAGAATATCGTCAACCTTATCCTGCTTGTTTCTTTGATTTGTTTTAACCTTACGTGTTTCAACCTTTGAAACAATGCTGTTTACAAAGGCAAAACGCTCCCTGTCTGCTTTTTCAACAAGTGATTTATTTGTCAAGTCTATATATGCCTGTACATAAGGTGCCTTTTGTGCTTTACCAACAGATTCAATAGCCTTAAGAACAACCTGCTCAAGACCATTTGCGTTAGTGGAAATTGTATCAACCACAGGACAGCCAAGTAAGCTTGACAAAAGCTCAGCGTTGATTTTTGTTTCCTTTTTCTTATTAACGTCCGCCTTATTAAGGGCAACAACAACAGGAATACCAAGCTCAAGGAGCTGTGTTGTGAAGAACAAGCTACGGCTAAGATTTGTTGCATCTACAATATTGATGATAGCATCCGGCTTTTCGTTCTTAACGTAAGCGCTTGTAATGCTCTCCTCTGATGTAAAAGGTGACATTGAATACGCACCCGGCAAGTCAACAGCAAAAACCTCTTCATTCTTGCCGCAGTAAGCCTTTTTTATAGGATGCACCTTTTTGTCAACGGTAACGCCCGCCCAGTTGCCGACCTTTTCACTACTGCCGGTCAACGCATTATACATAGTGGTCTTTCC
>SVRE01000030.1 GCA_015065005.1 Oscillospiraceae bacterium | reverse complement strand
GCCAAATGCAAGAAATCATCCTGTGCCAATTTATCGCCTGTTATAAGCCGACTGCCAATTTCCCAGCCAAGGAAGGTGATGGGGCAAGGACAATTTGAAACAAATGCGTGGGATGCATCGCGAGCAAACTGATATTTGCAAAGGTTATACTCACGTCCGCCCTGCACATTCCAAGTGCCGCCCATAATCCAAATTTTCTTTGCCTTTTCGCGGAAAAGCTCTATTCCGCTTTTTTCGGAAATGTCATCCGGCTGGCTCATAAGTGCGCCGCAGATTACCTGCAAAAAGCCAACCTCAAGTATTTCTACATTTCCATCACTTTCACAAATCAGCCTGCGATACATCCTTACCGCATCCTCGAAATCATCGTTTGTTTTATTGATTTCTGCAGCTAATCTTTTTTGGTATGTTACATACTCGATTTGATGCGGACAAGATTTGTCAACGCTTACAGGGATATCGCTTACCCCTTCCTTCTCTAAAAATCTATACAATGAAGGTGCTGAATATTCTGTCAAGGTATTAATGCCCATACCGAGCATTTTTATTTCGCCTTTTTTGTGTGCGCGGGCAAGTATCCTTACCGCAACACAGTCATCAGAGTCCTCTCCCCAGTCCGTTCCTAAGATAAAGGTTCTCATCCTTGTCATCCTTTCCAAAGGAAGCACTCATATCAACCTTTACTTCCCTTACGTTAGTTTTTCTTCTTGAGGTTTTAACCCTTTCCATAAGAAGCTCATAGAACTTTTCGTGGTCAAAATCCTTGATTACAATTTCCTTGCCAAGCCAGGAGGACAGGTGCATTGCGTTGGAAATGGTAAGACCGTTAATACCCTCCACGCCCTCTGCAATAAGAGGCTCATCTCTCAAAATTGAAGCGGCAAATGCATTGAGAACGCCAAAATGCTGCTCATTCTTACCGTCAGTTTCAACCTCGCTCTCCACTATCTCGGGCCAAGCAAAGGCAACCTCGTTTGTTCTTGAAAACTCGGGCTCACTAATTTCACTTCTCCACATCATAAGCTTGTCGCCCTCTGCTATAAGCTTACCGTGCTCAAGTGTAATTTCAAAGCGGTTAGTACCGGGGATGTCGCCTGTTGTAGTGATAAATGTACCTGTTGCACCGTTTTCGTACTCAACGTATGCGGTAACATCATCCTCAACCTCAATATCGTGCCATTTACCATAGTGAAGCTTTGCCTCTACCTTTGTAGGCATACCGCAAATCCACTGCCACAGGTCAAGATTGTGTGGGCATTGGTTGAGCAATACTCCACCGCCCTCACCGCTCCAGGTAGCACGCCAGTCACCGCTGTCATAGTATGCCTGAGGTCTGTACCAGTTGGTTATAATCCAGCTTGTACGCTTGATCGCACCCATAGAGCCGCTTTTAACAATTTCACGCATTTTGCGGTAAATGCAGTTTGTTCTCTGGTTCATCATAAGGGCGAACTTTACATTGCATTTCTTTGCAAATTCGTTCATTTCCAAAACCTGCTTTGTGTACACGCCTGCCGGCTTTTCAACCATTACGTGAAGTCCCTTACCCATTGCCATCATTGCGTATTTAGGGTGGTCATAGTGGGGAACTGCAACCAAAACCGCATTGATAAGACCGCTATCCATCATTTTTTCAGCATCGTCAAACATTACTGTGTTCGGGCTTTTTTCCTTTAGCGCCTCAAGCTTTTCTGCCTTTAAATCGCAAGCGGCGGTAAGCTCAATTTCAGGGCATTTGCCGTTAACAATATTATCTGCGTGCACGTTGCCTATATTACCCATTCCGAGTATGCCTAATTTTATCTTTTCCATATTACACCTCAATTAAGTCCTAATGATTTTAAATATTCGTAGCTTTGCTTTAAGCAGTCAAACGGGTCACGTCCGTAGCAATTATCCTGCTCAACAAGGGCATATTTAGTGCCTGCCTTTTCTGCTGCCTCAATGATTTTCGGGAAATTCAAGCTGCCCTGTCCGATTGGAGCCATACGCTGCTCCATACCAACCATTTCAAGGTCCTTCAAGTGAATACATTCAACCCTGCCGCTAAGCTTTTCAAGCCACTCACACGGGTTGCCGCCACCCATTTGCACCCAATATGTATCAAGGGTGAAATTAAGCTCATTTGGCTCAAAGGCATTGATGATTTTATCAAATATCATTTCGCCGTCTGCACACTTAATGAACTCACAGTGATGGTTGTGGAAAAACAGCTTTGCGCCGTTTTGGGAAATGATTTTTGCGGTTTCCTTAAAATCCCTTATAAAATTGTGGGTCATCTCCTCAGTTGCCCAGCCGCCCGGCATACTGCCAAGCCCAATATTGTTACAACCAAAGATTCTATGCTTTTCAATTACAGACACAGGGTCCGCCAAAATGTCACCTGCGCCCCAGTGAGTAAGAACACACTCAAGTCCGTTTTTCTTAAGCTCATCCCTCATCCATTCAGGCTCATATTGGCAAACGCCGGACAGCTGAACGGTGGTGTAGCCAATATCGGCTACCTTTTTCAAGGACTCACTCAAGCACTCAAGAGTGGTACAATGATCCCTTAATGTGTAAAACTGCGCTCCTAATTTCATATCTGTTCTCCTATTTCTGCTAAAATATCCTTTAATGCTTTTACTCCTGCATCAAACGCCTCATTTGTATCTGAATACACAGGCTTATGATTTAAGCTCTCGCCGTTTTCCAAGCCCTTAAGACCGCAAAACTCCATCAAGTGTGGCTCAAGGGTAAGTACCTGCCCGCCCTGTGCCTTGTACATTTTAACAAGCTCCTTTACATTGCCGATTCCAAAGCCCGCCGGCACAACGCTTTTATCCTCTAAAGCGTCCTTTATGTGCATATAGTCAACGTAGGGTGAAAGCGCATCCCAAGCCTTTAGTGTATCGACCTCACACTGTACGAAATTGGCAGGGTCAAATACAGCCTTGATTTGTGGGAATGCCTTATGTATCTTTACACAGCTTTCGTAGTTGTCACCGAAAATGCCCTTTTCATTTTCGTGGCACATTATTATACTTTTGGGCGCCACGGCACAGAATTTGCCAAGACATTCCATAACCTGCTGCTCGTTCTTTGAAAAGAAGCTGAACATCCTTATTCTTTGTGCACCAAGAATTTCTGCATACTCACAAAGTCGCTTAAAATCATCAAGCTGCTTTTCAAAATTGTTGTCCGTTTTATCCTTACCCACAGGAGAGCCGATTGACCACACGTTTATACCGTTTTCCGAAAGACGTGTACGAATTTCCTTGATTTTATCATAGGAAATATCCTTGATATTCTCCCCGTCAACTCCCCTTATTTCAAGCAGGGAAATGTTGTTTCTTTTAAGTGCCGCAATTTGACCGTTTAAGTCAACGCTGGCTTCATCTGCAAAGGCACATAGCTTCATATTTTCAGTCCTTTCTTGAAAGTATTTCTTTAAAATAACTCATATAAATATTCCAGTCAGCCCTTGAAAGAAAGTGTGTTCCTTCTCTTTCATAGTACTTAACCATTTTTGATGGGTCCTCACCGTAAAAGCCCCAGGCTTTCCCTGCCAGCTGACAGGATAGCTGCTGACCCTCATTATCTGCCCAAACATCCTCGCGTGCGCCGCCGATTATCAAATAACGCGGTGCGATAAGAGCAAGGAGCATATGCTGGTCAAAGGGTAAAGCGCTTTCGTTGTTCACGTATTTTGCAAAATCCTTACAAAACCAGAAGGGGAAAACCCTTACAATATCCTCAAAGGTTTCATTTTCCTTACATTTGCCACGGGAAATTGCAGCACCGCAGCAGCCGCTGTCATTTGAGCAGGTAAGCTTAAACCTGCCATCAAGCGCTGAGCATAAAAGCGCTGTTTTTCCAAGGCGGGAGTGGCCTATAATTGCCACATTGTCCCTGTCCACCTCTGCCCTTGTGCAAAGGTAGTCCATACATATTGATGCAAAGTATGCCCAAATGCTGATTTTGCCGAAGGCATCTGCACTTTCCCTTTCAAAAAGGGCACAAAGACCGTTTTCAAAGTCCCCGTTGTCTTCGGTAACATTTTCATAGCAAAATGCAAAAACACCAAAGCCCGTGTCTATAATTTCTTCCATAGGCAGATATTTATTTGGCACCTCACGCTGGAAATTCAAGCTTAAAAACACAGGCACGTTTGTTTTTCCCTTAGGTAAAACAAGCTCTGTCCTGACCGTATGTGTTTTCCCGCCTTTTTCAAAGGTGAAAAATACACTTTCCCATTCTGCCTTACCTGCGAAATCAACCCATTGCTTTTCCGTGGTGATTTTCGGGGTTAGCTTTTCAGGCAGGAAGCCATATTCCTCTTTAAGAAGCTGTTCTTTTATAATAGGGCGAATATTTTCCCAATCCTCAAGGTTTTTAACCTTTTTTTGGTTAACTGCAAAAAAATCGGGTATTTTTCTGTCTGTTAATTTTTTGTTTTCCATAATTGTTGTCCTAATTTAATTTATTATCTATATTATATTATATATAAAAATGCAATGGAATTGTTTTTTCAAGCATAATATATTGCATTTTAGCGCGCATAGTGGTAAAATAGGTAAAAGGGTTGATTGGGGGTTACTTATATGCCTATAATTGAACACTATGAGGGGGACGGTTTTTCCTTTTCCCACTCCTACGATACGGAACCTAAGGACAGCTATTTTCCTATGCACATCCACGACAACCACGAGCTTTTTTGCTTGGTTAAGGGGAAGGTGGGTTACATTGTTGAGGGCCGCCGATACAAGCTTTATCCCGGCGCGGTTTTACTCATGAGGTCAAGCGAGAGCCACAAGCTTATTGTAAATGAGCAAGAGGAGTACGAGCGGTATGTTATAAATTTTAATACGGATTTTCTTACCAAAAACGGCTTTGACATAAGCATACTCGCCCCATACTTTAACAGGGACCTTGGACAAAAAAACAGATACTTACCCAAGGATTTTGACGGAATTACCCCTTTACAGTTCTTTGAAAAAACCGAGCGTGAGGCAAAAATCATTTCACCGCAAAGTGCGGTTTTATCAAATTTCAGTGCGCTTTTATCCTCAATAAATGTTGCTTTTTTAAATAAAGAATCGCGTGACAGTGAGGAAGGCGGCATCATTTCATATATTAACGATAATTTGACCAAGGAATTGTCTATTTCACAAATTGCAGACTTTGCCCATTTAAGCCCTTCTCAGCTTTCGAGAATTTTTAAAAGCTTGACCGGTACCTCTGTACACGAATATATACTTACTAAGCGGCTAATTCTTTTTCACGAAAAGCAACGCCAAGGTAAAAGCGCCATTAAGGCAAGCGCCGAGTGCGGCTTCCACGATTATTCCGCTTTTTACCGATTATATAAGAAAAGATTTGGTTGCTCACCAACGAAAAAATCACAAGAGAGTTAATTCTCTTGTGATTTTTTAATGTAATCAAACAGTTCCTCAAAGCTGCCGCTTGGATATTTTGATATATCCTCATTTTTAGAGTTAATTAAGCAATCGGTAAGAAGGAAAACATCCATACCGCAAAGGACTGCAGACATATCGTCACTTACATCATTGCCGACCATTAAGCATTCCTGAGGGTCAACACCTATTCTTTTTGCAATGTCTAAATAATACTCAGGATTTGGCTTGCAAAAGCCAACATTGTCATAGGTTGTTACAAGCTCAAAATCGCTTGGCTTTAAATTAACCCAGCCCATTCGTGAATTAGTTGCAACAGGTGGGAACACAGGGTTTGTTGCAAGCACTACCTTTACTCCCTTTGACCTTAGATATTCAACTATTTTCAAGGAATAATCTGTATAACCGCATTCAGTTTTGGTATTTATAAATTTCTCATCATAAAACCTTTCAAAAAGAGGCATATCACCTTCGACCTTTTCTTTGCCGTATATTTGAGAAAATACTGCCCAAAATGCTTGCTCATTTGTTTTAGTGCCGTCATTTGTTATCATTGCCTTAATGCCAAGCCACATTGCCTTTATGAACCCTTCAGGCTCGTAGCCACCGTGCTTATATAGGAACGCAGAAATTTCTGCAAAATACTTTTTGATAAAATTATCCTGATTCATTGGCAAAAGTGTGCCATCCAAATCAAACAAAACCGCTTTAATGCCCATTTCCTCACCTTTAGTTTTTTCTTATTATATCACAGGATTGCTAATTTGTCTATCAGATATTTGTAAACAAATTTCAGTTGTTTCACCCTGTTTTTGATTATTATATGCACACATTTGCATATAATAATGTGTAATTGTGTAAAAAAAGCGGGAAAATCCCGCCTTTTATTGTTTTTAAAGCTTAGAATAGCCGAAGCTGTTTACAAGAGCATCTATCTTTTCACCGTTTGCACATTGTGGGCACTGATGTGCAGGATAGGAAGCATAATCCTGAAGGTCATTGGGATTAAATGCAGACTGAACGGTGTAGCCCTGACAGTTATCGACTGTTGCAAATATTGCGCTGATTCCCGCAACATTACCGCCGTAATATTTAATTGCTTCAACTGCTGCATTTGCTGTGTAGCCCGTTGTAACAGATGCCGCCAAAATAAGAACATTTTTGCCCTGTATCATTGGTGCGATATTGTCACGGAAAATAAGCTGGCTACCTGTTGTATGCTCAGGAGTTACAACATAAATTGTCTGATGTGCATTGATGCTTACGAAGCCACCCTTTGTAAGCTCATCCGCTAAGCAGGTGCCAACCACCTGCATACCGTCAAGGCAAAGAATTGTATCAACTATTGTGCTTGTTTTATAATAAGAAACAAGCTCGTGCGCAACCGCCTGCGCCTCTGACAGCCTTGATTTCTGCATAGTAACATCTATATAGTAGTTAATATGGCTATGGCTTGTTGCAAAGTGACCCTTTAAAACCCTGAGTCTTAAATTTTTGTTTTTAGTTAGAACCTTAAGTTCGTTTTTTACAGGCATGATTTTAAACCCCTTTTTCTTTATTTTATCATATTTTCCATATTATGTCAAGAAGCTTTTCACTATTCAAAAGAAGTCTTTGCTTTTGTTGTTTGATATATACAACTAATTTCTTAATATAATTCAAAAAAGACACCAACGGTGTCTTTTTTGATTATGTTATGAGATTAAATCGTTATACGATGTGAAGTAGTACTTCTCACCCTCGTTTGGTGTGCCAGGTTGCATATAGGAGTACTTTGTTCCTTGAGTGTCTGTTACAGCCACGTATGCGCCCATTGCCAATTTCGCTGACTTTAGTGCATCACTTTCAAAGCCTACTATCTTTAGCTCGAATACGTTAAACTCGCGGTTTGACATGTCCGCGCTGATAACCCCCACCGGTGTGTTGCCGCTTTCATCTATAACATCGCTATTACCAAGCTTGCTTTGTGAGCCTACAAACAAGCCATATTTAAGGGTCTTGCCTGTTATCTCTGAATATGCTGATACTGCTTCTTTGTTTACAATAAAGGCAATAACTAATCCGCCGTTACCAGCCTTGAAAACGGAGTCTCCAAGAAGAGTAAAGAGGGCAGGAGCTGCCTCGGTTACATTATGAGTACAACCATCATTGTTACAGGTAACTGTCTTTGAGCCTGCTTGTGCATAATTTGCATATTCAATATTTACAGAAAGATTTTCTTCTTCTGCGTGCTTTACAATCAAGTTTCCGCACACGTTGCAATTGCCAACACAGTTGTTTATAGGAGTTGTTTCGTGATTACCGTCATTATATGCTTCACACCAGCTATAGTCATAAACCATATACTTGCCACTCTTGTCAGAGAGCTTTTGGTAATCAGCATAGGAAATAAGATTTTCTCTGTTTTCGCCTGCAACTGCCAAGAATGCTTCGTTACCTTCTTCTGTTCTGTCAAGAAGTGCATTAAGCTCCTCTAATGTGCCAACATAATAAACTGTGTTGAGTGAGGTGCAGCCATAAAAGGCATTTTTTGCTATTTTTTCTGTCAAGCCGTGGCTTAAGGTTACCGTTTCAAGATCTACACAATTATAGAACATATTGGAGTTTAATACCGTTATCTTTTCAGGCAAAGTAAAGGAAATAAGTGCGGTGTTCTTAAATGAGTCGCCAAGACGTGTCATAGTGTTTGGAAGCTTAATTCCAATCATAGGAACATCTGTGAAGGAGTTGTTCCAGTCAATTGACCATAGCTTGGTTTTGGAAAGATCAAGCACCTGTCCCTTGAATAAGGATGTACAGCCTGCAAAGTTGTAGTTATCACCTATTCTTTCAAGCTGTGTCAAATCCTCAAGGTTTACATACTGTAGCTTTGAACAGTTAGTAAAACTTTCCTTGTAAAATCCGCCTGTGTCGAGTCTTAAATAAACATATTCAAGATTTGACCAACCGCGGAACACAAACTTAAAGCCTGTAATATGCTTTCCGTAGTGCGCGGTTCCGGGACCGTGGTTTTTAACAATATCATCATCCAATAGGTTAACAATTACGACGTTTTTGTTTTCAACCTTTGTTCCGTCATCAAAGTTAATGCCCATGCCTGTTACTTCGTTCCAGGTTTCAGTATACCATTTTACCTGATCATCCTCAGCAAGGATAGATGTGTAAATGGGGTTTCCGTTTTCATCTGTACCTGAAATGTACCAGATAAGCGCGTCCTTGTTTTCATCAAACAAAGGAAGAACCGTACCGTCCAAAAGTGTTACCTTTTCGTTATAGTCCACATTGCTTTCATCATGTACCACTTCAGCAAATGCCGCTATTGTAAGTGCCAAGGCAAAAACAAGTGCCATAACAAGAGTTAAAAATAGTTTTTTCTTCATTGTGTTTTCTCCTTTTTTAATTTATTTAAATTAAAGCTTTTAAAAGCTTAATTCATCTATACAATTATTGTACTATACATAAATGGAAATTGCAAGTAATTTATTTTCTGAATTTAAAGTTCCTCAAAGATAAGCCTTCCATCTTGGTCTGCCCTCGCCGCCTTAAAGGTCATTGTGCCTGCATAGCCGTTTATGGGCTTAAAGCCTGTGAATACTAAACGACCGTTCCATTCACTGCATTTGGGCACGCCTGCACACGGAATCAGCTCATCTGTTACCGAAGCAAAATCCTCAAAGGGCTTATCTGACACTAAGTATCTTGCTCTACCCCTCAGGCTGAAAACAAGATAATATTTTCCACTATATTTAAAGTAGTCGGGACATTCAGGATGGTCACTGTTTTCCACAATATGAATTGGCTTTTCTGCTTCCTGCCATTCTTCCAAATCCTTTGATACATAATGAGCAAGACAACCCTTGTTTTCGCTGATAAGAACGGTTGTTAAGAACATATGATAAATACCGTTTTCATCCCTTATAACCTTTGGGTCTCTTGCGACATTGCCGTTAAATTTTTCAGACACGGTAAAGCCAAAGCCTTTGTCCTTTTCAAAATGATAGCCATCCTCGGACACGCTTCGGCTAATGAGAGCCGGCAAGCCCTTTGCCCGTCTTACAGTATAGTATAAATATTCCTTATTGTCCTTGCGTATCCAAGAGCCTGTACATATAGAGCCCTCATCCTTATTCGTTATAGGCACTGCCATAGGATGAATGCTCCAGGTTTTAAAGTCCTTGGTTGAAATATGCTCCCATTGGTGGGCGCCCATACCCCATTTGCTTTTATGGTGGTGCCTGTCCTTTAAGTATAAAACGTGATATTCGTTATCCCTTACGTACGGCATACAGTCTCCCACGAACACGCCGTTTCCAGGATACCAGCCCTGCGCATTTTCAAAGCTTGAGATAACGCTTGGAGGCTCATCTTCATCCTTTACAAAGCCCGTTACCTGTATGCTTGTGCTTGGGGTAAATTCATCGTTTAAACCAAAGAGTCTATTGCCATCGGGCCACTCCTCATCCTTCAATTCACCGTTTATGTATAGCTCTATTCGATAATCAAGTAATATTATCTCTACCCTGTCACCTTCCTTAATTTCACTGCTTAAATCAAGGGGGCGCCTGTCATAATCGTACTGAACCGAAGCGCTGATAATGCCGTCAAAGGCTTGTATTTCAAGGGTTTTTCTGCCTTTCTTGTGAGAAACGGTATAAAAAGGAAGCTTTTCAATTTCAAAATATATTTTAAGGTCTTGCATTGTAAACCTCCGCTTACATTATATATTCATTAAAGCCATTATTATACTTGATTTTTTTGGATGTAAATGCTGCGAAAAGGGCAACGCCCGTTGCTGCCTCCTCCTTAAGCGTATTAGATGAAACAGACACGCCAAAGCAATCCGCTATCAGATTTTTCAGCACCTCGTTCTTTTTCACTGCGCCACCAGACGCCACCACGTGGCTTTTTTTAACAGGAAATTCCTTGTATAGCTCATAAAGCTCATTACACATACCTTTAAGCACGCCAAGAACCAAGGCTGACGGGGTGAAATTTTGCCTGTCTATCATTTTAATGGAGCCTCTTAAATTAGGGTCACTCCTTTTTCCGCAAAAGAAAGCATCCACCAAGAGCCCACCTTCTCCTCGCTCATATGCATCCTTGGCAAGCTGATTTATCACCTTATACTGTGATGTTTCCTGCATTTCTGCGCTTACTGCATAGCTCCTGAAAAACTCCTCCAGCATAGAATAGGCAAAGCCGCCGCAAAGAGCCGAGCCGCAGATAAGATATTTGCCCTCAATAAAAGGACGAAGCTCTATTTCCCCACGCAATTCAAGGTAATCGCTAACGGCTGACACCTGGGAGCCGGTACCGATATTTACAAGCATACTATCCTTGTTTTCACGTACAGAGCCTAAAAAGCTTGCTTGATTATCTCCAAGAGGAATGCAAACAGGTATTCCCTTACATTTTCCAATAACAAGGCTTTCACCTGTCACAGTGGGCAAAAAGCTTTTATCAATGCCAAGTAAGGATAGCTTATCCCACATAAAGTCGCCTTTTTTTACGTTAAACAAGCCAAGGCTTGCGCCAACGGAAACGTGAATCACGGCTTTTTTATTTCCGCATATTTTCATACCGAAATAGTCCATTATACTGCAAAAGCTAACAGCCCCCTCGGGCACCTTTCCATTTAGCATATTGTAATAATGAGTTGCAATTCCGTAGCCTGTTGAAATGCCTTCACCTGTTATATCGTAGATAGCTTGACAGGCGGTTTTTCCGTTTTCCAGCACACGGTCTGCGCGTTTGTCCTGCCAATTTATAAGGTTTGACACTGCCATTCCATTGTTATCTATGTAGACTATTCCGTGCATTTGCCCCGATATGCCAATGCTGACTATTTTTTTGTACGATTTAAGAATGTGGTAAAGAAGCTTTTCTGACTTTTCTATAATCAAAGAAACACTTTGCTCAGAACAAATATCTGCACATACATAAGAATGGTGGGGGAGCGTATATGTTTCAAGCTGTTCTTTATTATCAATATCATACACGGATGCGCTGATTGTTGTTGTGCCAATATCTATTCCAACAGATACCGTGCCGTGGGATTTTAATTTAATTTTCTCGGTTTCTGTAAATTCCTCATTACTTTCAATGGTGTCAAGGGGTGTTTTATTTACTATGCTTTCACAAATCTGATACTTTTCTGAGTTTTTACCGCTTTCCCTTAATATCTCGGCTTTTCGCTTATCCATTAGCTCATTTATGCTCATAACGCCATGCAGATATAGCTTTATATCGGAAACGGAAATACCAACACTCCTGAAAAGCTTTATGCTTTTTAAGGTTTCTACATCATCTTGGGAGTAATTGCGATATCCGTTTTCGCCCCTTGATATATTTACAAGCCCTTTGCTTTCGTACAAGCGAATCGCTTTCCCGGTAAGACCGGTTATTCTTATAACATCATTTATCTTCATAAGCACGCCCCACATTAAGTATCTATATACATTATAAACTATAACCTTGGGTCAATGTCAAGTGTTTTTTTGTTTTGTTAAAGAGGCTTGAATTTTTTTAAAAAAGTGATATACTTAGCAAAGGAGACACTAACAAAAAATTTGAGGTTTAAAATGGACTTAATTTCTGCTACGCTTTTGCTTTTAAGCGTTTCCTTTGCTGCTACCAGAAATGTGTTGATAAAGGGTTTTTCTGCCTTTTCATTCAAAAGCCGTGAGTTTTTCGGCATACAATCATCAATTTTTGGAGCCGGCAGTATTGCGCTGCTCATGGTAAATGCTTATAAATTCAGCGGTATTTCCGGCTTTACGTTTTTACTTGCTTTGATTTACGGAGCAATGCTTTTATGTGCTCAATGGTTTTACACGATTGCCTTATCTAAGGGAAAAACCGCCATTTGCGCAACTATATATGCCTTTGGCTTTTTGATTCCAACCTTATCCGGAACTGTTTTTTGGCAAGAAAAAATATCAGTGCTTGGATATTTGGGAATATTAATGGTTATTCCTGTTCTTATTATTTCCGGATTCAATAAGAAAACCGAGGGCGTTAAAAATGGTTCAAAATCTTACCTGTTACCGCTGATTGTTGCCATGATTTGCTCCGGCGGACTTGGTGTTATACAAAAAATACAACAAAAATCCGACTTTGCAAGCCAAACAAATTCATTCATTTTAATTGCATTCGCCTTTTGCTTTCTTACATCCTTTTTATTTTTCATTTTCAAGAAAAAGGGAGAAACAAAAATAAAGCCTAAAAATCTTATATTCTGCTCTGTGATAGGTATTTTCTTTGCAACGTGCAATCTTTTGAATACATATCTTGCGGGCAGGCTTAACAGCTCAATTCTTTTCCCTGTGCTGAACATAGGAAGCATATTGTTTTCTTTAATTTTAGGACTTATTATTTACAAGGAAAAGCTAACAAAGAGAGATTATATTGTCCTTTCTCTTTCCATTGCTTCAATTATTTTGGTTAATTTTTAACCTTGCTATGCAAAAAGCCCCGCTTAATTCAAGTGGGGCTTTTATGTTATTTGATTGCATTGTTCTTCTGTTGGTTATTTTACAATATCGTTATATGATACGAAGCAATATTTTTCATTTTCGTTAGGTTCGCCGCCCTGCATATATGAATATTCTGTTGTTTCGCCATCTGTTACTGCTACATATGCACCCATAGCAAGCTTTAGATTCTTCTTGTTGTCATCGGTAAAGCCTGTTATTTTCAACTCAAAAACGGAAAACTGACGGTTTGAAAGGTCAGCATTGATAACACCCTTTGCTACTGTGCCATCATCTGCAAATACATCATTATCACCAAGTCTGTTTTGTGATACGGCAAACACACCGTATTTTAATGTTTTGCCAGTTATCTCTTCATATTCTGCAATGGCTACATTATTTACAGTAAAGCCTAACGCAATTCCACCATTGCCGTTTTCAGATGCTGAATAGCCAAGGCAGTTAAAGAGAGTTTCTGCTATAACGGTTGTATCCCTGTTGCCACAGCTTTCACAGGTTGAATATACACAGTAATCACTTAAGTACTTTTCTCCCGCAAAGCCATATTCAACGGTATAATTGTGATTTCCATCGTGGAAAGCATCGCATGCATTGTAGCCATAGATTATATAGTCGCCGTTGTTATAATCATCAGGATTTTCAAGATATTTTGCATATGAAACAGGTGTTGCGTTTATAAAGTTACCATTATTATCAGTTGCGCTGGATGTGCCAGTCTTGAAATTATTAATTGCGATAAGAAGCTGCTCCTCAGTGCCACAGTAGAAAAACTTTACGTTAGTTCCACCGTAAAACGCGTATGAAACACGATAAACAGTATCAGGCATAGTAGCGTAAAAGCTTGCTGGGAGATAGTATTCCTTTACGTCACCCGCTAAATAGGTAAATGAATGGTGGTCGTTTCTAACTGAACCATTTGAATTTGTATTTACAAAGTGAGTAAACGTTTCAGGAAGCCTTATAATTTCAAGTCCACCTATGTAGCTAAGTGTGTTGTTTTCAATTGTAACCATAGATGCCGGAAGTTTAATTTCTTTAAGGGAGGTACAACCCTTGAACGCAGCATTTTGAATTGATTTCAATCTTGAATTTTCATCAAATGTAACCTCTTGTAATGAAACGCAGTTGCAAAATGCTCTACCGTGGTTGTCGCTTATTGAGGCAATAACCTCAACAGATGCGGGAATATTTACCTTGCGAAGTGACTTTGACTCGTGGAAGGCAAGATGGTTAAGAGTTGTAAAGTTAGAGTTTTTATCAAATTCAACCTCCAAAACCTTTGTTGCTTGAACAAGTCTTTCAGTATTTGTCAAGGTGTTTGGGAAACGTGCGAACAAAATTTCAAGCTTGTTAGGTGTGTAACTAACGCCAGCCTGGAAGTTAACCGCACTGTAGTTTGAAAATGCTGTAATACCCATATCATTAGGCATATTTATGCTGACAACATTTTCCTTTGTTGGTACAGGATACTGATCCTTCAAGGTAAAGTCTGCCTCTTTAATGAATCTGTAGTATCCGCCACCGTGATTTGTGTACACAGGGTCTGTGGAAACGAAGGATTTAACGGTTTTCACATCGCCTTCGGTTTTGATAATGTACCAAGTAAGTGGCTCATTATTTTCTGTCCACATAGGAAATCTTCCATTGTACTCAGTAATTATACCGGTTTCGTCATTAATTGTTAATGTAAGATAAGTTTGACCTGCCTCATCCTTGTAGGTCCAGTTGGCTGCGCTTACACTGATTGCAAAAACGCATACAAGCATAGCCATAATTGCAAGCATTAAAATGATTTTCTTTTTCATAAAGTTCCTCTTTATTTGTTTAATGTATACATAGATATTGTAACACTATATTTCAGATGATGTCAAGAGTATTTAGTAAGTTTTCAAATCAAGGGAAAGCTTTAATTGCAAAAAACAGACACAGAGTCAAGCTTTTACCTTAAATTCTATGCAAACCGACCGAATCAATTGACATTTTGATACAGGGTTATTCAATGCAAAGTAAAAGCTTTGGAGGCTCGCGTGTAGTGGACACGTAGTGTGAACCAGCGCTGGTGAGAGCGATCATTTGGAAAACAAAACAAAAAGACCATCAAACGATGGTCTTTTTGTTTTGGCTCCGAGTAGAGTGATATAGACGAACCAATTTCGGTGGTATAGGCAGAGTCAACCTCGTATATATACAAGCACATGCCTAACTGTCAAAGGGTCATTTATAAAGTTTTTTGACAAAGAAAAAAGCCATATAGATTTTACTCTATACAGCTTTTCTGTTATTTAACTAAAAAATAACTTGCCCATATCTATTAAGATATTTCCGCTTCCGTCATCTTTTTGCTCAATTTCATAATTAGCAGTTTGACCCGATGAAGCAGTTAAAATATCTTCTGTTTCTATAACAGATATTTCAATCTTTGGTGTTACATATTTCATTGTGTTACCTCTTCATCAGTTGAAGGAGCATTTACAATATCGTTATAGGAAACGAAGCAATATTTTTCGTTCTCGTTAGGTGTGCCGGACTGGAAAATTGAATATTCTGTTGTTTCGCCATCTGTTACTGCTACATATGCACCCATAGCAAGCTTTATATTCTTCTTGTCGTCATCGGCAAAGCCTGTTATTTTCAGCTCAAAAACGGAAAACTGACGGTTTGAAAGGTCAGCATTGATAACACCCTCTGCTACTGTGCCATCCTCACCAAAGACATCATTATCACCAAGTCTATCTTGTGATACGGCAAACACACCGTATTTTAATGTTTTGCCAGTTATCTCTTCATATTCTGCAATAGCTTCATTGTTTACAGTAAAGCCTAACGCAATTCCACCATTGCCATTTTCCGGTGCTGAATAGCCAAGGCAGGTGAAGAGAGCAGCCGTTTTTTCCTCACCGTCACTATGGCTGCATCCCTCATTTTGACACGCAACTGTTTTTAATCCCTCTGCGGTATAACCCTTTTCGTATAATACCGTTGTTTTTATATCGTGTATAAGTGCTTCCTTAAGTGTTTTTAAACAAACATCACAGTTAAGTGCTGTTTCACAGTTAAAGTCGTCCACATAGGTATGGTCGCCTGTTGCCTTTTCGCCAATTACTACACTTTGTAGTTCACAAATCACACAGGTATTTGTAGTTGTTTCATCGTAACCACAGTTACCATTCTGATATACTCTATCATTATAGTGTACACCCTCTGCCTCGTGTGTATTTATATCATACACTTCGCTTGACGTGTGGAATCTATACCAACCCTTATCTGTGTGATTACATCTTACGGTATAGCTTATTTCTACATTATCGCCTCCACAGAAAACTATTTCTGTTGGAGAGCCTGATGCAAGATAAATAGAATTGCCGTTTGCGTCATTTCCAAGGCCTGTAAGGTTGTAATAGTTTGCGTTTTCGAAATTTACTGTTAGTGTTCCCTCTTGATTTGTATAAAGAGGGCTACCATCTTTAGATATGGCAATAAAGCCCTTTTGTCCGTTATAATCAACAGTAGAAACAACTGCCCCGGAAAGATCACTATATTCGTTCTGTGCAAATACCAGCTTCAATGGCTTTTTTGAACCGTAATTTAAAAATGTAGTAAGCGAAGTATCTGATAAATTTACATTTGTCATTTTACCAAGAAAAACAAGCGTTAAAGATGTTTCGGGCTCAAAACTGCCTGCAAAGCTATATCTTGAATTAAAATATGTAAAGCCTTGTGGAAAATACAATACGTTGTTTTTCAACTTACAGCCACTTAAAAAGTATTGGTCAACTTTTTTTAAGTTCTTTGGCAAATAGTCACTTACAAACTCTAATTCTCCTAAATTATTAAGTGCTTGAAAGCCTATTAATTCCAACGAATCCGGTAGAGCAAGCTTATCAATAGCTGTGCATCCACTAAAGGTAGCATCACCGATAGTTTTCAGGCTTGTGCAGTTTTCAAGATTTATATTTGCTAACCTTGTGCATCCACTAAAAGTACCCTTGTCTATGCTTTCAACAGCACAATCCTTTGGGAAAACAATAGTTTCAAGATTTGCCGAATTGTAAAACGACCACATTTCTATTGTCTTAAGATTTTTAGACATAGTAATTTTTTTGCACGCACTTACTTGACTAAATGCGTTATTTTGAATTAAGGTTACGGAGTCAGGGAAAACAAACTCAACTACATTAGGCTCTTTTTTACCATCGCCCCAAAGATTAGCATTTGTCAAAAGAGTTATACCGTATGGAAGCTCCACATAGTATAGGCTTCCTGCCTGATAATTTTTGTTATCGTTTTCGTTTATAAATGAATAATCAACTCCGTTTTGATCAGCCCAATTTACACGAACGGTGGAGCCCTCTATCATATATCTAAAAACATAATAGGACGGATAAGCGGTCAAATTACCATTTGTGTCCTTCAAGATAACGATAGACTCCTTGTCTGTAATTTTGGTAGCTGTTGTGCCTGTATACCATGATGGGTTACCAAGATTATTAACAAGTTCAATTTTCTGTCCCTCGTAGGTGATTGTTTCTGCATTTACAGAGAAGACAAGCAAACAAGTTAACACTGCAACCATCATTGCAAATAAAAGAATTTTCTTTTTCATTGTTTTTCTCCTTATTTTTTGTTTCGACTTACTTATTAGTGCCTGTTTTTAAAATTTTTATCGTTTGTTTTTTGCAGCACCTCGTTTTAAAGAGCAATGTGTTTCATAGTTTTCTTTACGCATTCAGAAATTTTCACAGCTTCAATGCCAAAAAGCGAGGTATATAGTGTATCGTTAATTGGTTTTTTCCAATAATCCGGAATTTTTTCAATACCAAGTATCATACCGAGTATAGAGCCAACAGTTGCGCCATTGCAATCCGTATCGAAGCCCGTTTCTACCGCCATACAGATGGATTTTCCAAAATCACCGTTTCCGTATAGTAGCGAGGCTACAACAATCATAGCGTTTGATATGGTATGACACCAGCCATGTGAGGTGTATTCATCGTATTTTTTATGAATCATATCAAAGCACTCGTTTTGAGAAATTCCCTTTTTGTAAGCATCAACAACAGACACAACATCCTCATATAGCCTTGAGGTGCATGGAATTTCGGCAAGCCCACAAAGAATTATATCTTCGATATTATCAGTGGTAGAAGCCACAGCCAACATAGCACTGACAAACATTTCACCGTATATTCCGTTTTTAGTGTGAGAAATTGAAGCGTCTCTCCAAGCCATTTCTGCTGCAAGCTCAGGATTACCCGGATTGATATATCCAAAATAATCTCCCCTTATCTGTGCCCCTATCCACTCTCTATAAGGATTTTTATAAATTGCGGATTCAGGTGGATCAAAGCCTTTTACAAAATTAAGGTAAGCAACGCGCTCAGCTGAAAAATAATATTCCTTACTTTGATATTTCAACCACGCATCGGCAACATCATATGATGTAAAGCTTCTTCCGTACTTGTCTATAATTTCTTGTGCAAGTACAACATAGTTTGTATCATCGTCCACAGGCATACCATTGATTTCGTCTGCATAGGACTGTCCAGCAAAGCCAAATTTGTATTTTCCAATAATCTCATCCGTTAAATCGCTTCTATAAACATACCTGTGCATTGGATAATTATTTGTTTCTTTAAGAAACGGAATCAACTCATCTGTACGAATTCCCTCAAGGGATTTTCCAAGCATACAACCACAGATTCGCCCCATCCACGCACCGTGAATTTTATTTTCCATGTCATCGCTATTATACATTAATGGAATATTACATTTTTTTCTTAGACCCCTTATTTGTTCTAGCTCTGAAGGTTCGATATAGGGATATTCATCTCTTTGATTTGCAGTTGTGATAGCTTCAAATAAAACGTCACCAAGCTTCTTTTTTATTTCTCCTTTTGGAAGCCTTGATACGGAAGAAAACACATCGTTGTAAACATCTATGTCTAATCCTTCATCAATAGACTCTTGATATTCCAGCAAAAGATTAGAGGAATAAAACTCCCAGTCATGGATATTTTTATAATGCGGTTTTATTACCTTGGTTTTTTTCATTTCATCTACAGCTCTATTGTCATTTCCAAGGATCAGAGCGTCAAGAGAGATATCAAAATACTTTGAAATCATAATAATTTTGTCAAGATCGGGAGTTGCAACATTGCGCTCCCATTTTTGAACCGATTGCTGAGATACCCCAAAAATTTCAGAAAACTGTTCTTGCGTAAGCTTTGCTTCGGTTCTGATTTTATGAATTGTTTTTCCCAGTGTCATAGTCCCTCCTATTCAAATTTAATTATAACATATACATTATACACCAAACAAGAAACTCAAAATTGTTATTTTTACAACCACAAGGTGTATTCTGTTATATAAAAGTAAAGACAAGGTTCATTATGCCTTGCCTACTTTATGATATTATTTTTTTGCTCGCTTGTGTGAAAGCAACCATGTATATAACTCGTCGCCATCATATGCATAATCCCACGCATTATGCCAAACTCCATTTAACACTTTAATTTTAGCATTTCCCCCGCGTCTATTTACGGACTTTATCATTTCCATACTATTCTCAATAGGCACTACATCATCACAATCACCGTGGTACACCATTATAGGCACTTCAGTTAAGGACTCTCCAAACCAATAAATTCCACTTCCACAAATTGGTGCAATTGCTGCAAATCTTTCAGCATCCGCCATTGCAAGCATCCACGTGCCTGTCCCTCCCATTGAAAGTCCTGTAAGGTATACTCTATCCATATCAATTGGAAGGCTTTCACATATGTAATCAAGAAACGCGAGTAAGGATTCTGTATAGCATCCCCAATATTTACCCGCCGGGCATTGAGGTCCAATAAAGATAAATGGATATTCTTTTCCTCTTTCTCGTACGTGCTTCATAAATCCGTGACGGCATGCCACATCTAAATCATTACCCCACTCGCCTGCACCATGTAAGAAAAAAACAAGAGGATATTTTTTGTTCTCATCATAATCCTTCGGTAAATATTTTACATAATTAAAGTTAAAATGTCTATCATTCTCCCATTTGTGCTTAGTATACATAGTTCCTCCTCAAAATTTCAAGTTATAAACTTATTATAAATCATTCTTTAAAAGATTTCAACTTTATTTTACCACAAATTAATCATTAAACAAGAAACCAAAAAGTGTATTTTTCACAACCGAAAAGTGTATTTTTGAGCTTGTTTTTACTGTTGAATTTTTTTGCATTTTGAGTATTGAAAAAGAAAATTTGCTGTGTTATACTTTAATTAAAATTACACTTGCGAGGTAATATATGCTACATAATTTAACAGTAAAAAAAGATAACATCCGTTCCTTTTCCCTGTCTGCCGAAAATCCCACAGGTGAAAAGGGTAAGGGCGGTATGGCAATTGAAGGCAGTGCCGCCTACAACGCACGAGAATTAGGACAGGGCTGGAAGGTCAATCCCTATGTAGTAGTCAAAGCCGGGAAAAAATATAACATAGCTGACATAAAAGGACAAGGGGCTATTAAGCATATTTGGATAGTGGATAGCTCGCCAGCCGGCAGACTTAGTATTCTCCGTATCTTTTTTGACGGACAAAGTAATCCGTGCGTAGAAGCTCCTCTTTACGATTTTTTCTGCAATGCCGATAATACTGAATACAGACAAATAAATAGCCTTCCGATTTGCTATAATCCAAGACGAGGAATGAATTGCTATTTTGAAATGCCTTATTTTAAATCATTTCGTATTGAAATTGAAAATCTCCATACCGAAGATATAATGGTGTATTATCAAATTGACTGCGAAGAAAAGGAAACCAACGAAAATAGCCTTTATTTTCACGCACAATATAGACGAGTAAATCCACTGCCTTATATGGAAAATTACACAATACTTGATAATATAAGGGGCAATGGTGTATATGTTGGAACATATATGCATTGGGGCGTAAAATCAAATGGCTGGTGGGGAGAAGGTGAAATCAAATTCTATATTGACGGTGATGATGATTTCCCAACCATATGCGGTACAGGTACAGAAGACTATTTTGGCGGTGCATATAATTTTGATGTTGATGGAAAATATGTTGAATTTTCAACCCCGTATCAAGGCTTGTCTAAGGTGAACAAGACAGATTCAACCTACATGGCACAAAGATATTTTGATATGTATCGTTTCCATATAACAGACCCTATCTATTTTAAGGAGGACTTAAGAGTAACAATTCAAGCCTTAGGCTGGAGAAGTGATTCTAGATATCTGCCACTTCAGGATGACATTTCTTCAGTGGCATATTGGTACTCTGATAATTTGAATGATACCTATCCAAAATTTCCAAGCAAAAATGACTTGGAAATAATATAACTAACACCTTATAACTATACACATATGATAAATAAGACTTACAAGACATTTAGTCAAGTAAGTCTTTTTTTGTAGTTGCCTCTTGTTTTAGAATATCTTCAAAGCAAAACCCAAAGCCGTCTTTTCAAGCGGCTTTGGAGTATTAGTTATTAATCAGAGCATCAAGCAAGATTTTTATTCCAAGACGCATTCTGTATGTAAAGGCTGTTTTTGTGTTTGCAACAGCCATTTCCCATCTCATCACCAAACCTGTTTTTTCTTTATCTTTTCATAAGCCTAAATACAAAAAAGCTATATAGATTTCACTCTATACAGCTTTTTTTCTATAAAGATAATATTAATTTAGTGCTTTTTTGCCTGTATTATTGATTTGATTTTCTGTATATCAAACTTTGGCTTTCTCTCATACGTATAAAGTCCGTTTACCTCTTGCTCTATATCGTAAAGCTGAGTATAACAGAAGCCACATATGTATGGGCAGTTAATAAGAGCGTTTGTCAAGCCTTCAAATCTTTCTAAGAACTCTTCTTCGGTTTTAGGAGCGTTGCCGTAGCCCCAGCCACCTTCTATTCCGTCAATATCCCAACGAATTCCACCAAATTCGCTTAAAAATAGTGCCATATCCTTATAGTCGGTTGATTTTTGATATTTTGATACTCCACCGTGCCAAGGATGATTATCATAATTGCTTGCAAATTCCTCGTATGTGGGTGCTAAGTAGATTTTTTTAAAGTCCTGTGTATCCTGAATATAATCGTGAAGGTCATAAATATCGGACACCACCTGATAGTTACCGCTTGTGCCTATACAGGGGCGAGTTGTATCCATTGCTTTTGTTGAATAATAAAGCGCTCTTATAAAATCATCATTTTGATGTCTGTTGTCCCAATCCCATGTTTCATTAAGAGGACACCAGCCTATAATTGACGGATGGTTAAAATCTCTTTTTACCTCTCTTTGCCATTCAAGCAAAAACGGAGTTAGCTGATTCATATCAGAGTAATCAAGGTGAGCATTGGGAGCTTCGCCAAACACAAGATATCCCATTTTGTCACAGTGATACAAAAATCTTGGCTCAAACACCTTTTGATGTAATCTTGCACCGTTAAAGCCAGCTTCAAATGATAGCTGTATATCTCTATATAGCTCTTCTTCATTTTTTGCTGTGTATATGCCTTCCTTATAGTAGCCTTGGTCAAGAACCGTGCGGAGAAACAGGGGCTTTCCGTTCAACAAATAATTTTTATTATCAAAGGCGGTTGAGCGTATACCGAAATAGCTCTTTACCTTATCTTTGCCATAGGTTAGCTCAAGGTCATAAAGCCTACCCTTGCCTGCCTCCCATAAATGAAGCTCGCTTAAACTAAGAGTTAAGTGGCTTATACCTGTATGCAATTTTGCACTCGCCTCACCTACTGCTTTTCCATTGTATGTAGCTATCGCTTTAAATTCTGCGTTTCCTACCGTTTCTATTTCAATTTGAACGCTTTTTTGTTCTATTGAGGTGTAATATCTTACACTCTTGATGTAGTTTTTTTCAACATATTCAAGCCAAACCGTTTGCCAAATGCCTGTTGTACGGGTATAGCAGCATTCTATTGAATAATAGTTCTCGCTTTGCTTACCCGATGCTTTTCCGTTCGGATGAGTGTCAATGGCGCATACGGTAATTATATTTTCTTTGCCCATTTCCACATAATCGGTTATATCAATATCAAATCCAACATAACCGCCGATATTGTGGTAAACTTCTTTATGATTTACATAAACATAGCTTTCGTAATCAACTGCACCGAAGTGTAAAATTACTCTTTTGTTGCACTTTTTAATTTTTACTCTTTTAAGATACCAAACACAGTTAAGATAATCTGTGTTGCCAACACCTGACAAAATGCTTTCGGGGCAGAAAGGAACTATTATTTTAGAGTCAAGATGCTCTCTTTCGTAGAACCTTCTATCACGACCGCTGATGCCACGGTCAAGCTCAAACTCCCATTCTCCGTTTAAATTTACCCAATTTTCTCTTTCAAATTGGGGATTGGGATGCTCGGGTCTTGGAATATTCATTATTTTTATCTCCTTAATTTACGAAATATTATTAAAAAGCCGTATAGATTTTACTCCGTACGACTTTTCTGTTGTTCAACTAAAAAATAGTTTGCCCATATCTATTAAGATATTTCCACTTCCGTCATCTTTTTGCTCAATTTCATAATTAGCAGCTTGCCCCGATGAAGCAGTTAAAATATCTTCTGTTTCTATAACACCCACTGCATATTTTGGGGTTACATATTTCATTGTACTACCTCTGCATTCGCTGGTTGTTTTCCTATAATATCGTTATATGAAACGAAGCAGTATTTCTCGTTTTCGTTAGGTTCGCCACCCTGCATATATGAATATTCTGTTGTTTCGCCGTCTGTTGTTACAACATATCCGCCAAGAGCAAGCTTTATGTCCTTTTGATCATCTGCAAAGCCAATTACCTTAACTTCAAATACTGTAAACTGTTGCTTTTTAATTTCAGCATTGATAACACCCTCAGCGACTTTTCCGTCTTTACCGAAGATATCTTTATCTCCAAGCTTATTCTTTGACACTGCGAAAACACCGTAGGAAACAGTTTTGCCTGTTACATTTTCGTATTCTGTAATAGCCTTTTCATTTACTATAAAGCCCAAAACTATTCCGCATACACCGTTTTCAGGTGCTGAGTATCCAAGGCATACAAAAATTGCTTCCACACTTGAAGCTTCTTCATAACCGCATCCCGGATTTGTACAAGAAGTAAGCTTAATACCTGTTTTGTCATAACC
>SVRE01000093.1 GCA_015065005.1 Oscillospiraceae bacterium | reverse complement strand
AATGCATCCAAGGATGAAACCTGCTTGTGGTAACCCATGGGGCAATAACAAGGATATATGCCAACAATGCCAAATGGGCGCAGGGCTACGAAATTACAGCTCCATTTTTGCTGAACTGCCACCTGGTTGTTTATTTTTATGACGGAGAGGAAGCAGTTTTGCAGGGGTACAACATTCCAAGCGAGGAGCTTGGTAGCTTTTTGGAGGATAAATGAAAAGAATAGCTTGTATTTTTCTAATTTGTATATTCATATTTGCATTAACATCCTGCAGTGAGTTTGATGAGAATTATGAGTATGACGGAAGGTCCTTGATTGGTAAATGGTATGAAAAGGACTATGATGAAAGCTACTATATAGCTTATGAGTTTTTTGAAAACGGTAGTGTGGAGCAAACGGAGTATTATTACGGAATAAGGTTTGGAACGGTAAGCGGCGCATATACTGTTAACAAAAATGTTATTGAAATTGACTTGGAAAGATATGACGGAACAGTTATGCATTATGAGCATAAATTCTGCATCACCGACAAGGGTGAGCTTATGATAGTTTATTTGAGCGAAAAGGACCAAATGACCGAGGAGGAAATGGTGCTTGTGCCATATGAGGATGATTTTAACGAAGGGGACAGTAAGCTTTTAGGTACCTGGGAGGACACAAATAACCCGGGGGAGATGTGGACCTTTAATGAGGACTTTACAGGCACTATCGCTAATGAGGAAAGCAGTTATAAAATGCATTACGCTGTTCACAACGGTAAGCTTTATATGGCATATGAGTTTGTTGACGGGGTAAAGCAAAGCTTGGTTGAGTTCAAGTACAGAATCAAGGGTGACACCCTTACAATGGAAAGCAAGATTGATGGAACAAAAATAGAGTATAGCTTTGAGAGGAAATAAAAATGGAGCTTTTTGAAAAGAAGCTGACATCCCGCCAGGTTTTTGACGGTGTAGTTGTTAAGCTTTTTGTTGATGAGGTTGAATTGCCAAACGGCAACAAATCAATACGTGAAATTGTGCGCCACCCGGGTGCTGTGTGCGTTATACCTGTAACAGACGAGGGTGAGGTTATTATGGTGCGCCAATTCAGATATGCCTTCGGTGAGGTGCTTTTGGAGGTGCCTGCGGGAAAGCTTGAGCCAAATGAGGACCCGTTATCCGCCGCCTTGCGTGAATTGGAGGAGGAAAGCGGAGCTGTTGCGGGCAAGGTTGAGCATATTGGAGAATTATACACAACCGTTGCAATTTTTGATGAAAGAATACAGGTTTATCTGGCAACGGAGCTAACCTATAAAAGCTCCCACCCGGATGCTGATGAGTTTTTGGAGGTGGAAAAAATACCGCTTAAAACCCTTGTTGATATGGTTATGAACGGGGAAATCAAGGACTCAAAGACACAAATTGCCATTTTAAAGGCTGACAAAATCTTATCTCAAAGAAAGAAGCAATAATAAAAAATCACTTATGACAGAGAGATGTCATAAGTGATTTTTTGTTGTATAAGCAAATTATAATACAGGCTTTGGGCTACAAGCTTATTTGAATACAGCCTTTTACTGTATAAGCAATTTATCATACAGGCTTCATTCAAGCAACAATGAACAAGCTCTTTACTTTAAAAGCAACCGATAATAGTAAATCGGCGTGCTGCTCCAGCCGTGGCACAGGCTGCCTGCATTGTCAAAGGCACGCGCGCCTTCCGCCGTTTCCCAAACAGTGCCTGTTTTTGTCATTGGCAGATATGCTTTTCTTATATCCCCTAACACAAAATCAGTATATTTTTCTCGGTCGGTTTTTAAAAGCGCATCATAAACAAAGCATTTCATACTAAGGGAGCAGGGGATAAGGGATTGTGCGGCAAGTCTTTGGCAAATCTCCTCTGCCTCGTCTTTTGTTACTATGTCAGCCACAACAGCTAAGGCATTTACAAGCTCAATGGGCTGAGAATCGCTTTTGAAAATCTTCTTATCCCTGTGGAAAAAGTGAGCTTTAATATTTCTTTTCAGCTCATCTGATTTTTCTTGAAATGTGAAGGGGAGTGTGCATAATTCGCATATTTTCTTGTATGAATTAAGTGCCAAAGCGGTAAGAACGCTTGCCATTGCATCAGGGTAACCCTTCTTGCTGCTTTCTATATAACCGTCAGAGTAGGGTGACCAGTCATAGAAATTCCAATGGCAATCATTTTTAAAGGTGCATACAAGGCCGTTTTCGCAATTATTAAGAAAGGCATTTATTATTTCCGTCAATTTTGGGTTTACGTCATTAATTATTCCCGTATCCCCCGATGCTTCAATGTATTCCTTAATTGCTACAATGTAGTAAAGTGAGAAGGAGGGAATAGTCAAATTAATTCCGCAAGGGTAGCAAATGGATAGCAAGCCGTCATTTCGTCTATCCTTGCTCATTAAAATCAAATTGCTTTTTGCGTAGTCAAAGTTTCCGTTTTCAAAGGCGGAATAACCGCTTAGCATTTGGTTCCTTGAGTCAAAGGCGTACAGGCACTGCTCACGCCAAGGGCAATCCACGTAATGCTCCATCATGCAAAGCTTTAGCGTATTTAGACACGCCTTGTAAATTTCATACTCATCACCGCTTAAAAACTCAAAATCCCTTTCCTTAACGGGATAATACTGTGGAATTAAACCGATTTTGTTAATTGCTACATCCCCCTCGCTGTTAATTTCAAGGTATCTGCAAGCAAAGCGGAGCATATAGTTGGTATAGCTGTTTTTGCCCTTTGCTGATATGTAGTCTATGGAAAAATCCCTGTTTACGATTTTCCTTTTAACCTGTCCGTTTTCAAGGCATTCACCGTATGAGATGTTAATTAAGGTAACGGTGTCAGTGCAGATTTCAAAGGAAAGCAGGCCTACATATTCACGTCCTAAATCATAAACGTATCGGTTTTGGCTTTGTGATACAAGGGTGGCACTGACAAAATCACCAAGCCGTAGCTTTTTATTGGGGCGGGGGACAAAATTACATTTTTTATCTGCAAGGCAAGCGCTTTTGAAGGAATTTACTTGACCCTGTGTCCACAAATCCTCCTTTGTGCTATCGTATTTGTAGCTAAACCCAAGCTGAGGGGAAAGTTCACGTCCAAAGGAGCTTACATATGCTTGGCTTTTGCGGCACATGGTTTTCTTGTTTGTGGCAAAAACAACCACGTCCCCTGATAAAATTTCACAAATAACACCGGGAGAGTACCTTTTATACCGTTGCACATCCTTGCCGAAATGCCATACCAGAATAGCAAGGATGTTCTTGCCGCTTTTCAGATAAGGTGTTATATCTATTTCGTCAACGGACTTGTAATGCTCAAAATCTCCGTACTGATTGCTTGAAGCGTATTCACCGTTTATAAAAAGCGTGTAGTCACCGTCACAGCTTATTTTGCAAACAGCACTGTCCGCATAAAATTCTCCGTAAAATTCACCGTAGCTGTTTTGCGTGCCTACCGTATCATACCATATCCATTTTGCTTCCTTGAACATAATGTGTCTCCCTTTTTGCTTTTTTGTTTATTCTATCATATTCAAAGATGTATTGTAAAGAAAAAGCACGGAAAAACCCGCGCTTTAACTGTAAAATTTTTAAATAAACGGTGAAATTATACCGTAAATCAAAATAATGCCGATTATAATAGGGAGAATATACGCAAAGTAAATTCTCATCCAATTCTTGATTTTCAAGCCCTTGCCCTCGTTCGCCTCAGCTTGAAAGCTCTTGAAGCCCCAGCCGAATTTGTGGTTGCAGAAAAGAACAACGGTAAGCGAGCCAAGAGGTAACAAAATATTACTTACAATGTAGTCCTCAAGGTCCATAATGCCCGTGCCGCTACCCAGTGGCTCAAAGGCTGCCCAGGCATTAAAGCCTAAAACGCAAGGAATAGATAGAATAAATATTCCTATTCCGCAAATAATGCAGGTCTTTTTCTTGCCCCAGCCGGTAATTTCCTGAACACAGGAAAGGATGTTTTGGAAAACTGCAAAGATTGTGGAAAGCGCCGCAAAGGACATAAACAGGAAGAACAG